>JAADEE010000066.1 GCA_013153575.1 Chlorobiota bacterium | reverse complement strand
ATTTGTTAATAAACAGAAAGTTATCTGCAAATATTCATCACATAATTAAAACTATTGATGCGATGACTATCAGATAGTTAAATGTAGTCCTGCAGATATAGGGTAAAACATAAAATTGTTTACTGAAAATAAAGTTAATAAACTTCGTTTTTAGTAAACATTAAACAGTTAAAATCTATACATTAAGCATAAAAAAATGTCATTACAAGCAATAAATATCACAAAAAAATACGGAAAACAAAAAGCATTAAATTCTGTAAGTTTTGAAATTAAAACAGGCGAAATTGTAGGTTTTTTAGGACCAAACGGAGCAGGCAAATCTACAATGATGAAAATAATTACAGGTTATATTCATCAAAACTCAGGAGATGTAAAAGTAAACGGTATTAACACAAAAGATGACATAAAAAGCATAAAAAAACAAATAGGTTATCTTCCTGAACATAATCCTTTGTACCTTGATATGTACGTTAAAGAGTACCTTAATTTTGTTGCAAAAGTTTATGAATTAAAAGGAAATATTAAATCAAAAGTTAGTGATGTTATTGAAATAACAGGACTTTCTGTTGAAAAGAACAAAAAAATCGGAGCTTTATCAAAAGGCTACAGACAAAGAACCGGACTTGCAGCAGCATTAATCCACGATCCTGCAGTTTTAATACTTGATGAACCTACAACAGGTTTAGATCCTAATCAAATTATTGAAATACGTGATTTAATTACAAAAGTTGGTAAAGAAAAAACAGTAATGCTTTCAACACATATTATGCAAGAAGTTGAAGCAATTTGTAATCGTGTAATTATTATAAACAAAGGTGAAATTGTTGCTGAAAATTCTGTTTCAAAAATTCAAGAAATGTCATTGCAAAAGAAACAAGCAATAACTGTTGAGTTTTTAAATGAAGTAAAAGTTTCAAGTTTAATGCAAATTCAAGATGTTGAAAATATTATACCTCTTGAAAATAACAATTTTATTCTTGAAACTTCTACCGATAAAGATATAAGGGAAAACATATTTAATTTTGCCGTAAAAAATCATTTAATACTCTTATCAATGTTTAAAAAAGATAAGAGTATGGAAGATATTTTTAGGGAACTTACAAATTAACTTTTTTTTAATATCTATAATGATCTGGTTTATAAGGTCCTTCAACAGGAACACTAATATAATCAGATTGTTCTTTTGTTAGTTTTGTAAGTTTTGCACCAACATGTTCAAGGTGTAATCTTGCAACTTCTTCATCTAATTCTTTAGGAAGTCTGTAAACACCAATTTCATAATCTTTTTGCCAAAGCTCTAATTGTGCTAAAGTTTGATTTGTAAAAGAATTACTCATAACAAATGAAGGATGACCTGTTGCATTTCCTAAATTTACTAAGCGTCCTTCTGAAAGTAAAATAATTGAATGTCCATCAGGGAATGTAAACTTATCAACCTGTGGTTTTATATTTTCACGAACAATACCCGGATAATTCATAAGTTTTTCAACTTGAATTTCATTATCAAAATGACCAATATTACAAACAATTGAATTATCTTTCATTTTTTCCATATGCTCTATCGTGATAACATCTCTGTTTCCTGTTGTTGTAACATAAATATCACCTTCAGAAAGCATATCTTCAATAGTTTTAACGGCAAAACCTTCCATTGTTGCTTGTAATGCACAAATTGGGTCAATTTCAGTAACAGTAACACGCGAACCATAACCTACAAATGATTTTGCAGAACCTTTCCCAACATCACCATAACCTAAAACAACTACTTTTTTACCTGCAAGCATAATATCTGTTGCACGTTTAATTCCATCAGGTAATGATTCTCTACAACCATAAGTGTTATCAAATTTTGATTTTGTAACAGAATCATTCACATTAATTGCAGGGAATAATAATTTTCCTGCTTCCATTAATTGATATAACCTGTGAACACCTGTAGTAGTTTCTTCAGAAACACCTCTTAAAGTTTTTACAGCTTTATGCCAAATTCCGTTATTTTCTTTTAAAACTATTTTTAACCTTTTAAGAAGCTCAATTTCATCCTCTTGTTTAACATCAACATCTAAAACAGAAGCATCTTCTTCTGCTTCATAACCTTTAAGAACCATCATTGTTGCATCACCGCCATCATCAACAATTAAATCCGGAGTTTCTCCATTGGGGAACATTAATGCTCTTTCTGTACACCACCAATATTCTTCCAAAGTTTCACCTTCCCATGCAAATACAGGTATTCCAGCTTTAGCAATTGCAGCTGCTGCATGATCTTGTGTAGAAAAAATATTACAACTTGCCCAACGAACATCAGCACCAAGTTCAACAAGAGTTTCAATTAAAACTGCTGTTTGAATTGTCATATGAAGTGAACCCATAATTTTTGCACCTTTTAAAGGTTTGCTTGCTCCATATTTTTTTCTTAATGACATTAATCCGGGCATTTCATGTTCAGCAAGTATTATTTCCTTTCTTCCGAAATCTGCTAAATTTATATCTTTTACTTTGTAATCCATTATTTTTTGTTTTTTTATTAGCCTGCAAATATAATTATTTTATTTGTTGAAGTTCAGAATATTTTAAATTATGAATAGAATTATAAACCTTTGAATGAAATATTATTTATAAATTTGCACATAAATACAAAAACAATAATATGAAAGCATATGTTTTTCCCGGACAGGGAGCACAATTTGTCGGAATGGGCAAAGATTTATACGAAAATTCTGATGTTGCAAAAGAAATGTTTGAAAAAGCAAATGAAATACTTGGCTTTAGAATTACAGATTTAATGTTTGATGGTACAGATGAAGACTTACGTCAAACAAATGTTACACAACCAGCAATATTCTTGCATTCTGTTATTCTTGCAAAAACTTTAGGAGATGATTTTAAACCTGATATGGTTGCAGGGCATTCTCTTGGAGAGTTTTCTGCATTAGTTGCAAATGGTACTTTGTTATTTGAAGATGGTTTAAAATTGGTTGCTCAAAGAGCAAATGCAATGCAAGAAGCCTGTGAAATAGAACCTTCTACAATGGCTGCAGTTCTTGGAATGGAAGATGAAAAAGTTGAAGAAATTTGTGCATCAATTGATGAAGTTGTTGTTCCTGCAAATTACAACACAAAAGGACAAATTGTAATTTCAGGTTCATTAAAAGGTATTGATATTGCAATTGAAAAACTTACAGAAGCAGGAGCTAAAAGAGCAATAAAACTAAATGTTGGTGGTGCATTTCATTCTCCACTTATGGAACCTGCAAGAGAAAAACTTGCAGCAGCAATTGAAAATACAACTTTTAATCAGCCAATTTGTCCTGTTTACCAAAATGTTCCGGCAACAGCAGTAACCGATGTTGCTGAAATTAAGAAAAATTTAGTTGCACAACTTACTGCACCTGTAAAATGGACACAAATTATGAAAAATATGATTGCTGATGGAGCAACATCTTATACTGAGGTAGGTCCAGGTAAAGTTCTTCAAGGTTTATTAAAAAAAATTGACAGGAAATTTCCTACTTTTAGTGCATAATTTACCTTTCAAAATACATTTAAACTTTATAAGCTTGATAATTATTATCAGGCTTTTTTATTTTGGTTTGATTTTAGTTATGGAATAATATAAATATTGAAATCTTAATTTTAAAAAATAGTATAATTTTATAAAATAAGTTTTCGTTTTACATTTATGCGTTATTTTTTATCCTTCATATTATCATTTTTTATAACATTTTCATTTGCTCAAAAAAAAATGGATGCAATTGAAATGATTGAAAATTTAAAAAAAGAAGGTGGTGCAATTGTTGAACAAAAAATTAGTGAAGATGGAGATACAAGTTTTCAC
>JAADEE010000158.1 GCA_013153575.1 Chlorobiota bacterium | reverse complement strand
AAGGGTTAGTTAAAATTCAATAAAAAATAATTAAATGCACAATGTTTTATTCATTTAAAAGTTACTTTATATATTTACAGAAAATTAATATAAAAAAAATAATATTTAAGATTATGATATATAGAAAGTTAACCATCGTTTTAATGATATTGTCTTTTTCTTTTAAAATGTTTTCTCAGAATGAAATACCTTCGGTATATAGCGATATACATTATGATAAGAAAGGAAAATTGTATTATGAATTATCAGGAGAAAAGTTTTATGCAAGTAAGTATAAATCATTTTTATCATTAGAAAATATGCAAGGAAATCCTAAAGGAACAGAAAATGGGATTAAATTTAATTTTGGTAATGATGATTTTGAAGGAACCTTATATTATGGATTAATAAATTATTCAGATTCAAAGCATCCTATGCCTGTGTGGTTTAAAAAAACTTCAAAAATTGAAAATGGTAAAGCAAAAATTAATATCCAAAAAAGATTATCAGGAAAATATGATATGATTGATTGGGAAAATAAAGGCTTTGGAACACTAGGTTATCGTGTTGCAAATAAAAAAGGAGAATTGTTATATGACGGAATTATTTCTTTTGGAAAAACAGAAGCAGGTTTTGAAGTTATACCAACTATTTTAGAAGGTCCTTTCGTAAATTTATTAAAAGAAGATGGTGCAACAATTTCTTTTAAAACAAATTATGATATTGTTGCAAAGATTGTAATAAACGGAAAAACTTTTACAGATACTAAAAAATGTAAAAATCATGAAATTTCAATTTCAGGTTTAATGCCATCTACAAAATATAAATATAAAATTGAGTATGGTAAAATTTTTCAAGAATATGAATTTAAAACAGCCCATAAAAAAGGCGAAAGAAAACCATTCGTTTTTGCTTATGCAAGTGATTCAAGAGGAGGACAAGGAGGTGGAGAACATAATTTATATGGAGCAAACTATTATGTTATACGAAAGATTGCAGCTTTAGCAAATTTCAAAGACGTTGCATTTATGCAGTTTACCGGTGATTTAATAAATGGTTATACTGCTGATAAAAAAGATATGATTTTACAATATTCAAATTGGAAAAGAGCTGTTGAACCTTTTGCTCATTATTATCCTATAATTGCAACAGTTGGAAATCATGAAACAAATTTAAAGCAGTTTGCAAATAAAAATGGTAGATGGAAAGCCGCTGTTGATGCTTTTCCTTTTGAAACAGAATCGGAAGAAGCTGTTTTTGCAAAAGAATTTGTAAATCCTCATAACGGACCAAAAAGCGAGGATGGTGCATATTACGATCCAAATCCAAATAAAACTGATTTTCCACCTTATGATGAAACAGCATTTTATTATACATACGATAATGTTGCAGTTATAGTCCTTAATTCTGATTATTGGTATTCACCAACAATAGCAAAAAATGGTAAGTCAGGAGGAAACCTACATGCATACATAATGGATAAGCAATTAGAATGGTTAGAAAAAACTATTGCAATGTTTGAAAAAGATGAAAATATTGACCATGTTTTTATTAGTCAACATACACCTGCTTTCCCTAACGGAGGACATGTAAAAGATGATATGTGGTATAATGGTAATAATGAATTAAGACCATCAATTGCCGGAAAACCCGTAAAAAAAGGAATTATTGAAAGACGTGATGAATATTTAAACATACTTATAAATAAAAGTACAAAGGTTGTAGCATTAATGACAGGCGACGAGCATAACTACAACAAAGTTAAAATTACACCAGAGGTAAATATTTATCCTGAAAAATACGATTTCAATAAACTTAAAAGAAAACGAACAATTTGGCAAATAAATAATGGCTCGGCAGGAGCACCTTATTATGCACAAGATAATAACACGCCATGGAATGATGCTGTAAGTGGTTTTTCCACACAATACGTAGTAGTTTTTATTTATGTTGATGGCAAAAAAGTTTCTGTAAAGGTTGTAAATCCTGTAACGTTAGAACTTGTTGATGAATATAATTTGAGATAGTAAAAAAACATTAAAGAAAAATTATATTTATTTTTTGAGCTGAAATTAATGAAAAAGAAAATTATAATAAAGCCTGCAGGCGACAAAAAAATTGTTGAACATTTGCAAGATGTTTTAAATATAAATAAAACACTTGCAAATCTTTTAGCTCAAAGAGGTATTAAAACTTACGATGAAGCAAAAGCTTTTTTTCGTCCTGATATTAATGAACTTCATGATCCGTTTTTAATGAAAGATATGGATAAAGCAGTTTCAAGGTTAAACAAAGCTTTATCAAAAAATGAAAATATATTAATTTATGGCGATTATGATGTTGATGGAACAACCTCAGTTGCATTAGTTTATTCATTTTTAAGAAAATACACCGAACAAATTAGTTATTATATACCGGATAGATATGATGAAGGTTACGGAATTTCATACAAAGGAATTGATTATGCGTTTAAAAATAATTATAGTTTAGTAATTGCATTAGATTGCGGAATAAAAGCAGTTGAAAAAATAAAATACGCAAACGATAAAAAAGTAGATTTTATAATTTGCGATCATCATACACCGGGTGATAAAATTCCTGATGCTGTTGCAGTTCTTGATCCTAAAAGAGAAGATTGTAATTATCCTGATAAGAATTTGTCGGGTTGTGGAGTTGGATTTAAATTTATGCAAGCTTTTGCAAATCGTAGAAAAATTGATTTTTCTGAACTTGCCGAATTTATTGATTTAGTTGCAGTTAGTATTGCCTCAGACATTGTTCCTGTAATTGGTGAAAATAGAATTTTGGCATATCATGGTCTTGAAAAACTTCATAAAAACCCTTTAAAAGGACTTGAAACTATAAAAAAACTTTCAGGTGTTAAAGATAGCAAATTAACAATTTCTGATTGCGTTTTTAAAATAGGACCAAGAATTAATGCTGCCGGAAGAATTAAATCAGGTTCTGATGCAGTTCGGCTTTTAGTTGAAGAAGATAATACTCTTGCAACAGAAATTGCTCAACAAATTGATGTTTATAATACTGAAAGAAAAAATCTTGACAGAGATATTACTCACGAAGCACTTCGTATAATTGGCAATAGTATAGAACTTAGGAATAAAAAAACTACGGTTTTGTATGGTAAAGATTGGCACAAAGGAGTTGTAGGAATTGTAGCATCACGTTTAACAGAAACATATTACAGACCAACAATTGTACTCACCGAATCCCATGGATTGGCAACAGGTTCTGCCCGTTCAGTTTCAGATTTTAATATTTATGATGCAATAGATGCTTGCAGTGATTTACTTGAAAATTTTGGAGGTCATAAGTTTGCAGCAGGATTAACCTTAAAAATTGAGAATGTTGAAAAGTTTGCTGAATGTTTTGAGAAATACGTTTCTGAAAATATTACAGAAGAACAACTAACTCCTGTTGTAAAAGTTGATGATGAACTTAGTTTTTCTGATATTAACAGAAAATTTTTTAATGTAATGAGGCAAATGGCTCCATTTGGTCCGGGTAATATGTCGCCTGTTTTTTATACTAAAAACTTAAAAGATGCAGGAGGAACAAGGCAAGTTGGTGCAAACAAAGAACATCTAAAACTTGATATGGTTGATGAAAATGGGGTTGTTATGCAAGGAATTGCATTTTCACTTGCACCTGATTGTTATAAACCTATTGCAAAAAAAGAAAAATTTTCAATTTGCTACTCTATTGATAAAAATGAATTTAGAGGAAATGTTACTTTGCAACTTCGTGTTAAAGATATTTTCTTTGAGGAAGATTAATTATTAACGTGAGTTCAAAATTGATAAAATATGAATAAAAATACAAAAAATCAAAGTAATAAAGTTATATTATTTGCAACAAAATAATTTACTTTA
>JAADEE010000155.1 GCA_013153575.1 Chlorobiota bacterium | reverse complement strand
ATCCGCAAGTCATCGTATCAATTTGTTAATAAACAGAAAGTTATCAGCAAATATTCATCACATAATTAAAACTATTGATGCGATGACTATCTGATAGTTAAATGTAGTCCTGCGGATATAAGGTATATGAGTTTAAAGCTTAAAGTACAAAGTTAAAAGAAACTAAATGTTTAACTTTATGCATTTAAACCTTGCGGGTTTTCAAAACCCGCAAGGTTTAATATTTTTAAAGTATTTTTCCTTTTTCAGGATAATCAACAGTATAGTGTAATCCTCTACTTTCTTTACGATTTTTTGCCATTTTAATAATTAGGTAAGAAATATTTACAGCATTTCTTAATTCGCAAATTTGTCTTGAGACTTTTGAACTGTCATAAAGTTTTTTAGTTTCATTATAAATAATTTCAAGTCTGTTTAATGCCCTTTCTAAACGAAGATCTGAACGAACAATTCCAACATAATAAGTCATAATTTGTTGCAATTCTTTAAAACTTTGTGTAATTAAAATCATTTCCTCAGGATATGTTGCACCATCATCATGCCAATCAGGGATGTTTTCGTTTAGTTCAATTTCTGAAAGTCTGTTTTTTGAATCTTCAAAAGCTTTGTCTGCATAAACAAGTGCTTCAAGTAATGAGTTTGAAGCTAACCTGTTTGCTCCATGAAGTCCTGTTGATGAGCATTCACCAGCAGCATATAAACGTTTTATTGAAGATCTTCCGTTTTTGTCAACTTTAATTCCTCCAACAAGATAATGAGCTGCAGGAGCAACAGGGATGTAATCTTTTGTTATATCAATATCTAAACTAAGGCATTTTTTATAGATATTTGGGAAATGTGATTTTAATTTTTCAGCATCTAAATGTGTAGCATCAAGATAAACAAATTCATCACCACTTTTTTTCATTTCAGTATCAATTGCTCTGGCAACAATATCTCTTGGAGCAAGGTCTTTTCTTTCATCGTAATTTATCATGAAAGCATTGCCGTTTTTATCTCTAAGGATTGCACCAAAACCTCTTAATGCTTCTGTAATTAAAAATGACGGTCTTTCATTTTTATTATACAATGCAGTTGGATGAAATTGTACAAACTCCATAGAATCAATAAATGCTTTTGCACGATATGCCATAGCAATTCCATCACCTGTAGCAACTTGTGGGTTTGTTGTTATATCATAAATATTTCCTAAACCTCCTGTTGCCATATATGTTATTTTAGAAATAAAGGTTTCAACTTTTTCTGTTTCCGGATTTAAAACGTAAGCTCCATAACATTCAATATCGCTTTTATCTCTTATAATTGTATAGCCTAAATGATGTTGAGTAATTAAATCTACTGCATAGTAATTTTCGAGTACTGTGATGTTCTTGTGGTTTCTAACACTTTCTGTTAAAGCACGTTGTATTTCAAATCCTGTATTGTCTTTATGGTGAAATATTCTATTTTCAGAGTGTCCTCCTTCTTTTCCTAAATCATAAGTGCCATCTTCTTTTTTGTCAAATTTAGCACCTATTTCAATTAAGTCTTTTATCATTTCAGGACCTTCAGTAACAACTGTTCTAACAACATCTTCATTGCAAATTCCGTCTCCTGCAATTAATGTATCTTTTATATGACTTTCGTATGAATCATTTACTTTTCTAACTGTAGCTATTCCGCCTTGTGCATAGCTTGTATTGGTATTGTCAATTTTACTTTTTGTAACAACAGTAACAGTTCCGTATTCTGATACTTTTAAAGCAAACATTAAACCTGCAAGTCCTGAACCTATTACTAAATAATCTGATTTATGTGTCATTTTATATTTCGTTTATTGTATATGCAAAAGTAAAAAAATGATTAATTTATTTTTAAAATGAATGTTTTTTTTGTAAAAATCATACTTTTGTAAAAAGTATAAAATGTAAATATTTATATGCAAAAAACAATTTTAATAACCGGAGGTGCCGGTTTTATAGGATCACATGTTGTAAGATTATTTGTTAACAAATATCCAAATTATAAAATAGTTAACCTTGATAAGTTAACTTATGCCGGAAATCTAGAGAATTTAACTGATGTTGCAAATGCACCAAACTATGAGTTTGTAAAAGGTGATATTATTGATGTTGAATTTATAAATTCATTATTTGAAAAATATAAATTTGATGGAGTTTTGCATTTAGCAGCAGAGTCCCATGTTGATAGGTCAATATCAGATCCGGGAGCATTTATAAATACAAATATTCTTGGAACAGTAAATTTACTTAATGCTGCAAGAGCAATTTGGCAAGATAATCTTGGAGATAAAAGATTTTATCATATTTCAACCGATGAAGTATATGGCTCATTAGGGAGTGAAGGTTTTTTTACAGAAGAAACAGCTTATGATCCTCGAAGCCCTTATTCAGCATCAAAAGCAAGTTCCGACCATTTAGTTAGGGCATATATGCATACTTATAAATTACCTGTTGTGCTAACAAATTGTTCAAATAATTATGGAGCAAATCAGTTTCCTGAAAAGTTAATTCCTTTGGCTATAAATAATATAAAAAATAATAAAGCAATTCCTATTTATGGTAAAGGAGAAAACATTAGAGATTGGCTTTTTGTAAATGATCATGCAAATGCAATTGATTTAGTTTTTCATAAAGGCAAAAATGGAGAAACATATAACATTGGAGGCAATAATGAGTGGACTAATATTGATTTAATTCATAAACTTTGTGAGATTATGGATAGCAAACTTGGTCGAAAACAGGGCGAATCTGCCAAACTTATAACTTTTGTAAAGGATAGGGCAGGGCATGATATGCGTTATGCAATTGATTCTTCTAAAATTCAAAAAGAGTTAGGTTGGAAACCATCACTTCAATTTGAAGAAGGACTTGAAAAAACAGTTGATTGGTATTTAGAAAATGAAAATTGGATAAATAATATTACAAGTGGTAAATATGCTGAATATTATGATAATCAGTATAATAAAAGATAATTTGTAAGGTTTTAAAATAACGAAAAATGCCTATATTTTAAATATTTAGGCATTTTTTTATTTTTATATTAAACCTTTCTTAAATTGTTTAGTCATAGAATGCGAACAAACAAAACAAACATTTTTAACTAAAAGCAAATAAAATGAAAACAAAAAAATTAACATTAGTAGTAGCAATACTTTTTTTTATAACAGGAAGTACTTTTGCACAACAAGGTAATATGGCAAACAATAAAAAAGGAATGAATAAGCAAAATAAGTTTATGAATATTCCTGATTTAACAGATGCCCAAAAAACGCAAATAAAAGAAATGCGTACTGCAAATATGAAAGAAATTACTCCTTTAAGAAATCAGTTGCGAGAGAAACAAGCTCACTTACAAACTATTTCAACAGGCGACAATGTAAATAAACAAGAAGTGGATAAAACTCTTGAAGAAATTAGTGATATTAAATTGCAAATTGCAAAAAAAAGAGAAAGTTTCCGACAAGATGTTAGAAGTATTTTAACAGATGAGCAAAAAGTTTATTTCGATGCAAATTATAATAAAATGAATAAAAAAAGACCTAAAAATAAACTTCCAAGAAAATAGTGATAATAGTAGTGTAGAAAATTGATTAATAGATGATTATTTAAGGCGACTTTTAAAGTCGTCTTTTTTATGTTTTTAAACCCTCTGTACAATTCTTGCAAATGTCAATTTGTTTTCTGTTTGAAAGAAGTTGCTTTCTGAAATTTAAAGCTTTTTTATTGTTATTGATACTTTTAAAACTTTCATTATTAACATTACCAAAAGAGTATTTAGCATCTTTATCAAAACAACAAGGTAAAATCTCTCCGGTATTTGTTATTACAGCTGACTCCCAAAGCCGTTTGCATCTATTTTCTTGGAAGTTTATTTT
>JAADEE010000222.1 GCA_013153575.1 Chlorobiota bacterium | reverse complement strand
GTACCTTATAATGAACTTCATGATAAAGGCTTTTTAAGTATAGGATGTTCTCCTTGTACAAGAGCTATAAAAGAAGGCGAAGATATAAGAGCCGGAAGATGGTGGTGGGAAAGTAAAGATAAAAAAGAATGTGGACTTCATGTTGAACAAACAGAAGGCTTAAAAATAAATATAGAAAAAATAAAATCTTAATATAATTAAAAAAACAAGATATAGTTTAGGACTATTTCAAGTTTCAAATATCCATAAATATGAATAAATATAATCTCACACATTTAAAAGAACTTGAATCTGAAGCAATTTTTGTTTTCCGAGAAGTTGCTGCACAATTTGATAATCCTGTAATTCTTTTTTCAGGAGGAAAAGATTCAATAGTTATGTTTCATATAGCAAGAAAAGCATTTTATCCTGCAAAAGTTCCAATTCCTTTGTTACATATTGATACAGGACATAATTTTAAAGAAGCAATTGAGTTTAGAGATAATTTAGTTGAGAAATACGGAGTAAAACTTTATGTAGGTTCAGTTCAAAAATCTATTGATGAAGGAAAAGTAAGAGAAGAAACAGGCTATAATGCAAGTCGTAATATGTTGCAAACAACAACTTTGCTTGATGCAATTGAAGAAAATAAATTCGATTGTGCACTTGGTGGAGGAAGACGAGACGAAGAAAAAGCAAGAGCAAAAGAACGATTTTTTTCTCATAGAGATGATTTTGGACAATGGGATCCAAAAAATCAAAGACCGGAACTTTGGAATTTGTTCAACGGCCGAAAAAAAATGGGCGAACATTTTAGAGTATTCCCTTTAAGTAACTGGACAGAACTTGATGTTTGGCAATATATTTATCTTGAAGATATTGAAATTCCATCATTGTATTACACTCATAAACGTGAAGTTTTTGAAAGAGATGGAGTATTACTTGCAACAGCACCATTTATGAAGTTAAAACCAAATGAAAAACCTGAAATTTTAGATGTTCGTTGCAGAACAATAGGTGATATTACAAACACAGGACTTACACGTTCAAAAGCAGATAACTTAAAAGATATTATTGACGAAATTGCAGCAGAAAGAACAACAGAAAGAGGACAACGTTTTGATGATAAACGTTCAGAAACTGCAATGGAAGATAGAAAAAAAGACGGATATTTTTAATTTTAAATTAGATAATTGAAACTTAATGTATTTAGTTGAGTTTCTAATCTAAAATTTCTAATTTTCAAAATAATACAAATAAATCATAAATATAATGAATAATTCAACAGACGGCTACTTAGATATGGAACTTCTTCGCTTTACAACAGCAGGAAGTGTTGATGATGGAAAAAGTACATTAATAGGTCGCCTTTTATACGATAGCAAATCAATTTTTCAAGATCAAATAGAAGCTCTTGAAAGAGCAAGTAAAAATAAAGGAAATGGTGAAGCAGATTTAGCATTACTAACTGATGGTTTACGTGCAGAACGTGAGCAAGGTATCACAATTGACGTAGCATACCGCTATTTTGCAACACCAAAACGAAAATTTATTATTGCTGATACTCCCGGACACATTCAATACACTAGAAATATGGTAACAGGAGCATCAACTGCAAACCTTGCTATAATCTTAATTGATGCAAGACATGGTGTAATTGAGCAAACAAAAAGACACTCTTATATAGCATCACTTTTGCAAATTCCTCATATAGTTGTGTGTGTTAATAAAATGGATTTAGTTGATTTTAAGGAAGAGGCTTTCTTAAAAATAAAAAATCAATTTAAAGAATTTGCACCAAAATTAGATGTAAAAGACATTGATTTCATTCCAATAAGTGCTTTAAAAGGAGATAATGTTGTGGAACGTTCTGAAAATATGGATTGGTACGATGGCTCAACACTTCTTCATCTTCTTGAAAATGTTTATATATCAGGAGATTACAATCATGCAGATGCTCGCTTTCCTGTTCAATATGTAATTCGTCCTCAAACCGATGAATTTCATGATTATAGAGGTTATGCAGGAAGAATAGACGGTGGTATTTTTAAAGTTGGTGATGAAGTAAAAATTTTACCATCAGGTTTTACATCTAAAATAAAATCAATTGATACTTTAAATGAAAGCTTAGATTTTGCATTTGCACCTCAATCTGTTTCAATTACCATTGAAGATGATATTGATATCAGCAGAGGAGATATGATTGTTAAATCAAACAATTTGCCACAGCAAAGCCAAGATATAACAGCAATGATTTCCTGGTTTAATGAAAGACCACTGCAAGTGAGAGGTAAATATGCATTAAAACACAATACTAACGAAGTTAGGTGTATGATTCAAGAAGTAGTTTTTAAGATGGATATAAATTCTCTTGAAAGAAATCTTGATGATAAAGAAGTTAAAATGAACGATATTGCAAGAGTAAAATTAAGAACAACAAAACCTCTATTCTTTGATTCTTATAAAAAAAATAGATATACAGGAAGCTTTATTCTTATTGATGAAGTTACAAATGAAACTGTTGGTGCAGGTATGATTGTTTAATAATTTCAGAACTTATAACTCATAATTTAATTCATGCAAATAGATGCAATAATAGTAATAGCAGTTATTATTTTTCTTGTAATATCATTGTACAAGGAAATATTAGGGCCTGCTATGACTTTTATTGTTGCAGTAGCAATATTAGGAATTACACATGTTTTAGAACCTTCTGAAATTTTGGAAGGCTTTGCAAATGAGCAAATTGCAGTAATTGTTATGCTCTTGCTTTTGGGCGATATTTACAGACGAACATCTGTTTTAGACATATTTTTCGATTATGTATTTAAAGGCTCAAAATCTGTAAGGAATTTTACTGCAAGGATGATGTTTATTGTAGCACCACTTTCAGCTTTTTTAAACAATACACCATTAGTAGCATTAATGATGCCTTATGTACATAATAGTGCAAAAAAGTTTAATGCATCAGTTTCAAAATTACTAATTCCTTTATCTTTTGCAGCCATACTTGGCGGAAGTGCAACACTTATAGGTACTTCAACTAACTTAATAGTAAACGGACTTGTTATTGACCAAAAAATAATACCAAATTTACCGGCTTTAAACATATTTGATTTTTCAGCCGTTGGTGTTCCTATGATTTTTATAGGAATAATTTATATTCTTTTCTTTGGACAGAAAATGTTGCCCGACAATAAGGCTATAATTGATGAATTGCCTGATTTACAAAGAGAATATCTTGTTGAAGGAAGAATTACAAGCGGAAGTAATTTAATAGGTAAAACAATTGATGAGGCAGGATTAAGAAGTTTAAACGGTTTGTTTTTGTCTGATATTTTAAGAGGAAATATTAGAATAACTGCTGTACCTAAAGATACAATTTTACTCGAAGAAGATACACTTTTGTTTACAGGAACAACAGAAGCAATTGCCGATTTTGTTCAAACTCGAAAAGGAATTGAAATACCTTCAATAGGCATGTTTTCAAGAAAAAAGAATACAAAAGTTGTTGAAATAGTTATTTCGCATAATTCTTCTATAATAGGAAAAACTCTAAAACAAATAAATTTTAGAGCAAAATATGATGCTACAGCAATTGCAATTCAAAGAAATGGAGAAACTGTTTCCGGCAATATTAGTTCAGAAAGATTACGTGCAGGAGATGCGATATTACTTCTTGCAGGAACATATTTTGAAGAAAGATTAAAGGATACCAAAGATTTTATTTTAGTTTCACGAATAAAAGAAATAAATAGATTAGGGCGAGCAAGGACTGCTTTTCTTGTAGGAGGAACTGTTTTAGTTATTCTTCTTTCAGCAATTGGGCTAATCAAATTTTTTAATGGCCTTATGTTTTTGTTAACATCATTAGTAATTATAAAAGTAGCAAAGCCAAAAGATGTTCTTAAT
>JAADEE010000060.1 GCA_013153575.1 Chlorobiota bacterium | reverse complement strand
TGCACAAAGGTAGCAAAATTCAAAGAATTTTGCATAATTTAATTTTTTCCGATTTGCAAAATTCTTTGAATTTTGCGGGCAAACACGCAACAACCTTTGAATTAAGCACTTAACCGCTATGAGCTATATACAATGTTGTCCACCGTTTTCGTTATAGACATACTTTTTTATATTTCTTTCTACAAAAATCTTTTTTATTTTCTCTTCATTCCAATCAAAATCTTTTTTTAGAATATATAATTTACCTTGTTTTAATATCCCTAAATTTTCTGATAGAGAAATACCTTGGTTTATATTATGCGAAATAATAATTGTTGAAGTATTTTTTTTCTGTGTAATTTCCTTTGTTAATTCAATAACTTTTTCAGTTATATTAGGGTCTAAATGTGCTGTATGTTCATCTAATAAAATTAGATATTGTTTATTATCCTTAATTTTTTCAATTAGCAATATCATATTAAAAAGTTGATATTCGCCACCAGAAAGTGATTTTAATTGACGATGGATTAGTTTTTCAAGTCCTATCTCAAATCTTTTTAACTTACTAAAAAGTTCTTTATAGTATCGTTTCTTGTGTAGAAATAGACCTTTATCATTTTTGATAATTGCATACACTTCTAATAACGTTAATGTTTCAGGTAATCCAGTATTCCTATTTTGATGCAACAATAAGAAGTTAGAAGCTCTCTCAACAAATGGTAATTTTGTTATATCTTTATTGTTATAGATAATTTTTCCTTTGAAATCTAAATCTTTTCCATAAATAATATTAAGTAATGTGGTTTTACCACTTCCATTTTCTCCAAAAATCACAAGTGTTTTGTTATTATTTAGGCATAAGTTTAAATCGGATAAAACCGGAATGGCTTTCTCATTATTTAACGAATATGTTTTATATATAGAGACTAATTTTAGCATTACCAATCTGATTTAAAAAACTTGAATTTCTTTTTGTTTCTACTAGTAATAATCAATGGTATTAATAATAATAAGCCAGAGAAAAATCTAATATCGGTTCCTAAAATGTAATTTTGCCAAGTATCTGACCAATTGAACATTATTAATGCAATAACAAATGAATAAAAAATGGTGCCTAAAATATTTGATATAAAAACTTCATTTATATTTTTTGCATTTAAAAACATATCTCCCAGTAAAATTGCTGCAAGGCTACTAATTAATATTCCGGTGCTATAATTAACGTCACAAACACCTTTATATTGAACTAAAATTGCACCACCAAGTGCAATGATTGCATTTGATATGCCTATACCAATGTTTTGAATTATTTTTTTATTCTTGCCTAATGATTCAAGAAAAAAAGGATTATCGCCAATTATTCTGAAATAATAACCTAATTTGGAATGAAATAATAATATAAGAACAATTAGTAAGATAGAAATAATCGCAATTAATGTGATAATTGTAGTTAAATCATTTGAATTATTAAGTAACAAATTTGAATTGGTAAATCTAACATTTGATAAGCCACCTAGTAAACGTATATTTATTGAGTATAATAACGCTGATGTAATTATTCCAGTTATCAATTTATTAATATTAAAATGAGTATTTAAAAATGATGTGAAAAATCCGGCGACAAATCCTAACAATAGAGAAAAGAATAGACTAATATATAAACCAATACCAAGTGAATTAAAAAAATAAAAGGATGCTCCACCTAATATTAAAGAACCGTCTATTGTTAAATCAGGATAATTAAGTATCCTAAAACTTATTGTAAGTCCTATGGTAAAGAAGCTATATAACAAGCCAATAATAAGTGATATAATGAGAATATCTGACATTTATTTAAATACTTTAAAAGCTTTTTTGAGTAACTCATCACTATATTTGATATTTAAATTATCAAGAGCCTTAATATTTAGATAAATATCACCTTTATCTGCAATAGATACAGGAATTTCTGAACACTTTTTGTTCTGTGAGATAATTTGTTTAACCTGTTGTGCATTTACTTTTCCTAATTCATAATAATTTGTTCCAACAGTAGCAATAGCTCCTTGTTTCACAATGCCGGGAATACCAGTAAAAACAGGGATTTTATTTTTGTCGCAAAAATTTATAATAATTGATGCTGCCGCTTGGGCAGTATTGTCTGCGGGTATAAAAAATAAATCAATATTTTGTGAAATTAAACTATTTAATGCAATTTCTATTTCTTGATCAGATGATATAGTTCTTTCCTTTAAAGTTATACCATTTTTTTTGCACTCATCTTTAATATGTTGAATCGAAACCTGTGAATTTATTTCTGATGGATTATATATGGTTCCAATTGTTTTGATATTAGGTAATAATTCTTTTATCAATTCAAATTGTGCAGGATAAGGCCATAAATCCTGTGTTCCTGTGATGTTACCTTTTGGGTGGTTAAGGTCTTTTTCAAAAAAACCAGCTTTAACGGGGTCAGTTACTGCTCCAAAAACGATACACTTATTTTTAGATAAATTAAATACTTCTTGCGAACTCTGTGTTCCAAGTGTGTATATGATTTTTATTTTATTATCTCTAACAAGTGTTTGTGCAACCGTAGACAATGAAATTGGGTCACCGGCAGCAGACCTGCTAATAATTATTATATCATCACCGACTTTGAAGCCTTGCTCGGTAAGACCGTCATAGAAACCTAATTTTAGTGCATCGGCCCATTCTTGCGGTTTATTTTGCAATATTCCGATTCTAATTACTTCTTTTTTATTTTCATTTTTTGAATTATTGTTGCAAGCAACAAAATTAAAAATGCTAACAATGATAATATATATTACTTTACGTTTCATAGTTTTTTATTTTTTTAGTTACTTTAACAGACTTTTTTATTTTTGATATGTTTATAATTGTATAAATTCTTATAAAATAAGGATAAATCCTTTATTAAATTATTTCTATGTGGATTCGTAAACTTACAGAGTGTTTTTAAATTTGAATTTTTTGCTATATTGTCAAAAGTAATTTCATATCTTCTAAAATTGTTTCGGTGTTCTAAATTTAATTCTAAACTTACAACAGGATCAATTTTATCATTATTTTTTTCATTAATAAGGGTTTGGTTAATATTTAAGCTATGACACATTTTGTTTTTAACATAAAGCATATCAAAATATGGAATATCATTTTCGAAAAGTTCAAATTCAGAAACAACATAAAGTGTCATTCCTGCTTCGATTTGGGGAATAAATATGTTGTCCACTATTAACTCAATGTTTTGTTTATCTTCTTGCTCGTCGACGATATACAACCTTTCAACTATGTTTTTCTCATTTTTTGCAACATTAATTGTGCTTTTCATCCATTCTCTATATTGCTTATCGTGTATCCAGGTTAAAAAACCTTTCTTTGCTGGCGTCAAATCAATTGCAATTAGCTCGTCTTCATCATTCTTGGAATCTGTCATAAAATTAAATAAGGTTGTTAAAAAGTCATTATATTCATCACCTTTTATATTCAACTTATTCTCTATAACATTTTTTATCAAGTAATTTTCATCAGTTACATTATTTATTTTATCGTATTTATTTTTAATATAATTATTGTTATCAATGATATGTTTAAGACTTTCAATAATTTGATCTTTATTATAATGCTGTTTATCTATCATTCGATTACATTCATTTAAAATTTGTTTGTCGGATCTTTCATTCCAATCATAGCTATGTGTAGTTTTGAAATTATTATTAACCCTATTATTGAGGTTATTGAAAAAAGTGTCATATTTTTTTATAATATTGTTTCGTTTTCTATTTTGTTTATCTTCATTGTAAAAAATACGTATTAATCCAGTTTTAATATCTTCGCCATAAACGATATTGTCATTTATGATTGCAAAATCATTCAAAAGATTATATTCTTCACCAATGTGCTGTTCAACAGCTTTTCTAAATTCACTTTTT
>JAADEE010000195.1 GCA_013153575.1 Chlorobiota bacterium | reverse complement strand
TATCCTCTAACTACAACCCTAACTCCCGGAATCACATCTCCTGTTGTTGCACTTGTAACCGTACCGGAAACTTGTGCTTTTATAGTAAGTGATATAAAAACAAAAGATGATAATAATATAAATATTCTCATAATGTAAAATGTAAATAAATTTTTTAATTACTTTAAGTTTTATTAAAAGAAGTGTTTTTCGAACTCTAAAATTAAAAAAAACATATTAATTACAAAAAAATATTCAACTTTTTACATATATACAAACACCTCAATACCAAAAGACTACACACATACCACCCATATACAATGTAACAAATAAAAGTCTCATTCGTTATAAACTTTACAAATAAAACATTAAAAAATAACGAATATGAGAAATCTAACATCACTTATTTTTGCAGTCCTATTTACATCTGCAATTTTCGCACAAACAAATCCACTTGAAGTAGAACAATACAAACTAAAAAACGGGCTAACGGTTTATCTAAACGTAGATAAATCGCAACCAAATGTGTTTGGAATGATAGTAGTGAAAGGAGGTAGCAAAAGAGACCCACAAGATGCAACAGGAATTGCACATTATTTTGAGCACATAATGTTCAAAGGAACTGACAAACTTGGTACAATTGATTACCAAAAAGAAAAAGTTTTTTTAGATAGCATTGAAGTTATGTATGACAAACTTGCTATTGCAAAAGACGATGATGAAAGAGAGCAAATCCAACTTAAAATTAACAATTTATCTTTAAAAGCTGCTGACTTTGCCATCCCAAACGAATTTGACAAAGTAATTACAAAAATGGGAGGAACCGGCATTAATGCTTTTACCTCAAATGAAGTTATTGCCTACCACAACTTCTTTCCTGCCGACCAAATTGAAAAATGGGCAGAAGTTTATAGCGACAGATTTATACATCCTGTTTTCAGACTTTTTCAATCGGAATTAGAAACAGTTTATGAAGAAAAAAACAGGTCGATGGACAATCCTTTCAGCAAACTTTTTAATGAAATAAATGCAAGTTTATACAAAGGTCATCCGTACGAAAATACAGTTTTAGGCTCAATTGAACATCTTAAAAATCCTTCTTTAAGAAAAATGAAAGAATATTTCGACACTTATTATGTTGCAAATAATATGGCAGTAATTCTTGTTGGAAATTTCGATAAAGAAAAAGTAAAACCTTTGCTTGAAGAAAAATTTGGAATTTGGAGAACAGGAAAAATCCCTGAAATGAAAGATTATAAAATTGAAAAACTTCAAGGAAGAAAACAAATTACAAAAAGATACACGCCAATTAAAGTTGGAATTTTAGCATTCAGAACCGTACCAAAAGGAAGCAAAGATGATGTTCCTATGCAAATTATTGATAACCTACTTACAAACGAATCTCAAACAGGATACATTGACAAACTTTACACCGACAATAAACTTATGATGGCAGGAGTTATGCCTTTTCAACACTATGACATGGGAGCTAATTTAGTATTTTTTATTCCTAAACTTATAGGACAACCTATGAAAAAAGTTGAAAAAATGATTTTAGCAGAAATTGACAAAGTTAAACAAGGAGAATTTTCTGATGAAATGCTCGAAGCTGTTAAAGTTAGCCTAAAAAAAGATTTTTACAAGCAACTTGAAAACTCAAACTGGCGAGGATATTACATAATGGATGCTTTTATGTCAGGTAAAAATTGGAATGAGATGTTAAATTTCCCCAAGGAAGTTGATAAAATTACAAAAGAAGATGTTGTAAAAATTGCAAACAAATATTATGGTAATGATTTTATAGCTCTTTATTCAAAAACAGGTTTTCCTAAGAAACATAAATTACCAAAACCAAAATACAAACCTGTTGTTCCTAAAAATTCTGAAAGCAAATCAGACTTTGCAAAGAAAATTGAAAATATGCCTGTTACACCTGACAAACCTCGATTTATTGAATTTGGCAATGATGTTCAGTTTGAGGATATTTCAGACAAAGTTCATTATTACTTTACAGAAAACAAAATCAATGACATTTTCAGTATAAAAATTAAGTTTGGAATAGGCACTTATGAAAACCCAAAACTTGATCAAGCAACAACATACCTGAATAATATTGGCACTGAAAAAAATGACTTTACTGAATTCAAAAAAGAACTTCAAAAAATTGGAGCAAGTATAAGTTCTTATGTTGATGACAATTACACAACAATTTCCATTGATGGTTTAGAAGAAAATTTTGATGCAACATTGCAACTTACAAATGAGCTTCTCACAAAAATGAAAGCTGATGATAAGCAACTTAAAAAATTAAGTGAAGAAGAAAAAATGAACCGTAAAATGGAAAAGAAAGAACCTTATAACATTAGCGATGCATTATACCAATATGCAGTATATGGCAAAAAGTCTGATTATTTAAGGCGTTTAACCATAAACGAAATTAAAAAACTAACATCTGAGGAACTTATTGCAAGTTTAAACGATGCTTTTTCGTATGAAGCAGAAATCCATTATGTTGGAAA
Organism: Chlorobiota bacterium; assembly: GCA_013153575.1. Taxonomy (GTDB): domain Bacteria; phylum Bacteroidota; class Bacteroidia; order Bacteroidales; family JAADGE01; genus JAADGE01. The sequence continues at coordinate 1,420 of JAADEE010000195.1, read as the reverse complement.
AACAAATTCTGATAAGGTAAAAAAGAAAATTACAAAATATTTAATTGTTAAGGATAATTTAAAGAAAACAAAATCGCCTATTGTTCTTAAAAGAAATGAATTTAAAGAAAAAACAGTTTACTTATTAGATGATAAAAAATTAATTCAAAGTAAAATTACTTTCTATCAAGAAGGAAATATAATTGACAAAAAAGATGTACCAAAGGCAAAAGCATTTAATGAATATTTTGGAGGTGGCATGTACTCACTTGTATTTCAAGAAGTAAGAGAATTTAGGTCATTAGCATATTCAGCATGGGCAAGATATTTTAGTCCACAAGTTTTCGGTCATAAATCATGGTTAAAAGGTGCAATAGGTTGCCAATCTGACAAAACTTTGGAAGCACTTCAAATATTTGACAGCTTAGTAACAAACATGCCATTAAAACCTCAAAGAATGGATATTATTAAAAATGCTTTGGAAAAATCTGTAAATTCTTACAGACCATCTTTCAGAGAACTTTCAAATTCTGTTGCAAGATGGAGAAAGCAAGGTTATAATAACGACCCACGAAAAATTTACATTAAAGAATATCAAAAATTACAATTTTCTGACATTACAGATTTCTATAAAAAGAACCTAAACAAATCACCTTTAATTATTTTCATTACAGGAGATGCAAAACGTTTCAGCAAAGACGAAGTTGCTAAATACGGTAAAATAATTGAAGTCAGTAAGAAAGATATTTTTAATTAACTTTCATACCCCTTCAAGTGTATGAAAGACCTTGAAGCTGTTTATTTTAAACATAAGCAAAACTAAGCTCGTTTTAAAACGAGCTTTTTTATTGTATATTTGTATGCAACAAAAAACATGTCATAACAAATGAAACCAAAAAGTATAATTGCTATAACATTTTTAAGCATTATTTTATCATGTAATTCTCAAACAAACAACTTGCAATCTGCAAAAGAATTATTTGTTAAAAATAATCTTAATGGAACATTTGTTTTGTATAATTTATCTTCTGAAAAAATAAAAATATACAATGATGCACGTGCAGACAGTATATTTATTCCGGCATCAACTTTTAAAATTTTAAATTCATTAATGGCACTTGAAAACAATGTAATTTCTAATGAAAATGAAATAATAAAATGGGATGGCAAAGATAAAGGTTGGAAGAAATGGAATAAAGACCAAAATATGCAAACTGCCATATCTTCCTCATGCATATGGTTTTATCAAGAACTTGCACGTCGCATTGGCAAAGAGCGAATGCAAAATGGAATAAGTTTGTCAAATTATGGCAACAAAAAGATGGGAGCTAAAATTGACAACTTTTGGTTAAAAGGTGATTTAAGAATCTCGGCAAAAGAGCAAATAAATTTCATAAAAAAACTGATAAAAAACGAACTTCCTTTTACAAAAAATAATCAA
>JAADEE010000312.1 GCA_013153575.1 Chlorobiota bacterium | reverse complement strand
CAAATGTAGTGTAAAAAATCTTCTTTTATTTTTGATACATTTTGCATTTTACGAAAATAAACTTAAAATTTATTTAAATAATTGTTAGAAATAATTCAACCAATCAATAGCAGCTTCTTTTGTTGAAAATATTTCGAACATATAATTTTCAGCATCACTAAATTCTTTATATAATTCTGCCATTGCAGTTTCTAATGAAGTAGATATTACAAAAGCTGTATAAACTTTTTTATGTTTTTTTAGTAGCTCTTTTGTTGTATCATAAATTTTGTACATATCGTCAGGTTTAACACCTTTTGCAAAATAACCATTTGTGCCATTAGAGTATATTTTTAAAATATCCGGCAAGCCTTCATCTTTACATAAAGATATTAGGTATTCTATAAAATCCGAGATTTTATTTTCTCCTTTTATAACTACCTCTACGATACCTGTTTTATTATTAAATTTATAAGAAATCATAGTATTTTTTAGCTGGTTTGCTAACAAAAATATACAAAAATATCTTAAAAAAAATATTAATTTGACTTTTGACAATAAAAAAAGCCAAGCATTTCTACTTGGCTTTTAATTCTAAATTTATTTATGAACTATTTCACTTCTTCAAAGTCCACATCTTGTACATCATCATCTCCTTTTTTATCTTCGCCACCATTTTGGTTAGCATAAGGATTATTGATGTCTGCATCTTGGAAGTTTGCACCTTGTGCTCCACCTCCTTGTGCTCCTTGGTTATACATTTCTTGTGATGCTGCTTGGAATACAGTATTTAATTCATTCATTGCAGTATCAATAGCATCTAAATCTTCTGATTTATGAGCTTCTTTAAGTTTATTTAATGCTTCTTCAATAGGAGCTTTTTTGTCAGCAGGAAGTTTATCACCAAACTCTTTAAGTTGTTTTTCAGTTTGGAAAATTAAACCGTCTGCTTGATTTATTTTATCAATTCTTTCTTTTGCTTTTTTATCTGCATCAGCATTTGCTTCAGCTTCGTCTTTCATTTTTTTGATTTCTTCTTCAGATAAGCCGGAAGATGCTTCAATTCTAATTTTTTGCTCTTTTCCTGTAGCTTTATCTTTTGCAGAAACATTTAAGATACCGTTTGCATCAATATCAAAGCTTACTTCAATTTGAGGTACGCCTCTTGGTGCAGGTGGTAAATCTGTTAAATGAAAACGTCCGATAGTTTTATTATCTTTTGCTAATGCTCTTTCACCTTGCAATACATGAATTTCAACTGAAGGTTGATTATCAACAGCAGTTGTGAAAGTTTGTGATTTTTTAGTTGGTATAGTTGTATTTGCTTCAATTACTTTTGTCATTACACCACCCATTGTTTCAATACCCATTGAAAGAGGTGTTACATCAAGTAATAAAACATCTTTAACTTCACCTGTTAAAACACCACCTTGAATTGCAGCACCAATTGCAACAACTTCGTCAGGGTTTACACCTTTTGATGGAGTTCTACCAAAAAATTCTTCAACTTTCTTTTGTATTGCAGGAATTCTTGTTGAACCTCCTACAAGTATAACTTCGTCAATATCAGAGTTTGTTAAACCTGCATCTTTCATTGCAGCTTTACAAGGCTCAATAACTTTTTGAATTAATTCATCAGCAATTTGTTCAAATTTAGCTCTTGTAAGTGTACGAACTAAGTGTTTTGGTATTCCGTCAACAGGCATAATGTAAGGTAAATTTATTTCTGTGCTTGTTGAACTTGATAATTCAATTTTAGCTTTTTCAGCAGCTTCTTTTAATCTTTGAAGTGCCATTGGGTCTTTTCTTAAGTCAATATTCTCATCTTTTAAGAATTCTTCAGCTAACCAATTAATGATTACTTCATCAAAATCATCACCACCAAGATGAGTATCACCGTTTGTTGATTTTACTTCAAAAACGCCATCTCCAAGCTCAAGAATTGAAATATCAAAAGTACCACCACCAAGGTCAAATACTGCAATTGTTTGGTCTTTATCTTTTTTATCAAGACCATATGCTAATGCAGCAGCAGTTGGTTCATTAATAATTCTTTTTACTTCTAAACCTGCAATTTCACCAGCTTCTTTTGTAGCTTGTCTTTGCGAATCACTAAAGTATGCAGGAACTGTAATAACAGCTTCCGAAACTTCTTGTCCAAGATAATCTTCTGCTGTTTTCTTCATTTTTTGAAGAATCATTGCAGAAATTTCTTGTGGAGTATATAATCTATCGTCAATTTTTACACGAGGTGTATTATTATCACCTTTAACAACTTTATAAGGTACTCTACCTACTTCTTGTGATACTTTATCAAAAGTTTCCCCCATAAATCTTTTAATTGAAAAGATAGTTTTTTCAGGGTTTGTAATTGCTTGTCTTTTTGCAGGGTCTCCAATTTTTCTTTCGCCGCCGTCAACAAAAGCAACAATTGAAGGTGTTGTTCTTTTTCCTTCGCTATTTGGAATAACAACCGGCTCGTTTCCTTCCATAACAGAAACGCATGAATTTGTTGTTCCTAAGTCTATTCCTATTATTTTTCCCATTTTATATTTTAATTTTTTAATTAGTATTCAAGTTTTATCGGTGAGTAAATATCAATGATTGTGCCGATAAGTTTTTTTATTTTTTTTATGAAAAAACGACATATTTATAGACTAACGTACTGAAATACGGACAATAAACATGACAAAAAGTCGGTTATTTTGAAAGTCCCAATATTTAAAGGTGAAATAAATGCAACCTTTTTGCCTTTTTTTAGTCTAATAAGTACCTAAACTGAAATGATATGAGATACGTAAATTGGAAAAAAACATACGAAATTGGAATTAAAGAAATTGATGAACAACACAAAAAGATTTTTGAGATTGTAAATGAATTTTTTGTTGAATTATTTTCAGAGACTTATGAAAATGAAAGTAGCAACATTTTAATGATTTTAGAAAAATTAAAAGATTATTGTAAATTCCATTTTGATTTTGAAACAAATATGTATTCTAAAGATATTATAACAGAATATTTCTCAAAAGAATATGTATTAATTGAAAAAATTGACAAAATATTAATTTCAAAAAACAAACATATTAATATAGTTAGCTTATATTCATTTGCAGAATATTTAAGACAATGGGTTGTTCGGCATGTTTTATTGCTAAACGATACTAAATTTAAAGAAACCTTAAAAAATGAATTAATATCAAATTAATTAAATCAGTTCTATTTTTGAACTGATTTTTTTTCAACACAATTAAATACAGGATTAGCATAAATTTTTAAAAATAATTCATTTGCCTTTTCTTTATTTCCTTTAACTTTTAATAGTTGCTTATTTTTATAATTAATAAAGTTTTCTTTTTCTTTTTCTGAATAAAACTTTGAAAATTTATTATCTTCATTTAAAACATCAGCTGCAATATAGTTGTTTGGCCAAAGTTTATAATTACTATAAATTTGATTGTCAATAATTTCTGCAACTTTCTTAATTTTTTCGTTTGTACGACTTATATTTTCAAGCTCTTTTAAATCATCATTAATTGGTTTTCCAAAAGCTAAATGAATTCTGCCTTTATTCATTCTTATTCCTTCAATAATGCTATTTAAATCTTCATTTTCAGCTTTTATGTATTTACCATTTTTTGTATTAAGAAGTTCATTTACTTTAAGATAATCGTTTGGCTCAAATTCATATGAAATTGAAAGAGGAAAAACATTTAAACTTTTAATATTTTCGTAAATTGAACCTGAACCTGATGAGTTTAACATCTTTATAATTCCTGTTTGGGTTTTATCAAAACCATCTTTTGTTCTACCACCACGTTGAGCAATCCAAACAGATTGTTTTTTATTAAAGATTGTATAACGAATATATTCCGATAATTGAATTGTTTTTTTTAGAAGTTCTTTGGGTGTTCCTTTTCTATAAACTTTAAACATCTTGTTTATTTTGCCAATATCATAAACAAGT
>JAADEE010000302.1 GCA_013153575.1 Chlorobiota bacterium | reverse complement strand
CAAGCTCAGGCTACAGAATGTTTATAAAATAAACCACACCTTCACTTTTAAAAGTTTATAATAAAATACTTTGATTTATTTTTATGGTTTATATTTGCAGGTGAAACATAAAAATTCAAAAGAATAAATAAAAATAAAATGACAATAATAGAAAAAATAATCGCAAATCATTCAAAATTTGATACGGTAAAACCAGGAGATATTGTTGATATACAAATAGATGTACGTGCAGCACGTGATTTTGGAGGTCCTAATGTAGTTAAGCACTTTAAAGAGCATAACTTAACTTTGGATGATCCTTCAAAAACTTTCTTTACATTTGATACTAACCCTACGGGTTCAGACCAAAAATATGCAGTAAATCAGCATATTTGCAGAACTTTTGCTCGTGAAATGGGTTTTAAACTTTTCGATATAAATAATGGTATAGGAACTCATACATTAATTGAAGAAGGATTAGTTTATCCGGGAACAACTGCTGTTACAACAGATTCTCATGCAAATATTATGGGTGCAGTTGGAGCATTCGGTCAAGGAATGGGTGATAAAGATATTGCTGTAGCATTCAATAAAGGAAGTGTTTGGTTTAAAGTTCCAAAATCTGTTAAAATTAATCTTGTCGGAAAACGTCCCGCAAATATTTCTGCAAAGGATATTGTTTTAAACTTGTTGGATAGGTTCGGAGCAAATAGTCTACTTCAATATTCTGTTGAAATGTATGGTGAAGAAGTTGATAAACTCACTTTGGACGAAAGAATTACAATAGCATCTATGGGAACCGAAATGGGAACAATTATAATTTTATTTCCGCCAAATAAAGAAATATTAGATTATTGTTCAACACGAGCAGGCAAAAAAATAGAAGGCGTTTATGCCGACCAAGATGCTCATTATGAAGAAGTTTACGATATTGATATTTCAAAATTTGTAAATATGGTTTCTCTTCCGGGAAAACCGCATGGAACTGTAAATATTATTGAAGCACAAAAAACTAAAATTGATTCAGGTTTTATAGGAAGTTGCACAAACGGACGTATTGAAGATATGAGGATAGTTGCCGAAGTTCTTAAAGGCAGAAAAGTTGCACCTGGTGTAGTTCTTAAAATTGTTCCTTCAACTGATGCAATTTGGCAACAATGTCTTGATGAAGGTATTATGAAAATTTTTAAAGATGCAGGAGCATTAGTTTCAAATGCAGGATGTGCAGGATGTGCAGCAGGACAAGTTGGACAAAATGGACCGGGCGAAATAACAATTAGTACAGGTAACAGAAATTTTCCCGGTAAGCAAGGAAAAGGAAGTGTTTATTTAGCATCGCCAGCAACTGTTGCTGCATCTGCAATTGCGGGTTATATCACTACAGTTGATGCAATACCTGATGAACCTGCTGTTTTTACTCCACAAGAAATTGAAGCAAAAATTGAAACTGCCAAAAAACAAAGTTTAGAAAATGTTGATAAACAGACAATTGTAGAGGGTAGGGCATGGTATATAAAAGAAGATGATATTGACACTGATATGATTTTTCATAATCGTTACCTTGCAATTACTGATATTAATGAAATGGGGCAATATGCTTTTGATAACTTAAAAGGTTACGAAAATTTTGCAAAACAAGCAAAACCGGGTGATATTGTTGTAGTTCAGAAAAATTTTGGTGCAGGAAGTTCGCGTCAGCAAGCAGTTGATTGCTTTAAAGCATTAGGAATTCAGGCAATTGTAGCAGAATCTTACGGAGCAATTTATGAAAGGAATGCAATAAATGCAGCCTTTCCTATTGTAACTTATAAAACTTTAGAAGGACTTGATTTAGAACATTTTGACAGGATAAGAATTAATTTTGAGACAGGTGAGATAACTAATCTATCAAAAAACAAAACGATTCAAGCCGAGCCATTTTCAGAAGTTCAACTTGAAATTTATAAGAATGGTGGATTATTTTAATAGGAACACCGATATAACGGATTAAGCGGATTTACAGAAATTGAAGTCGGATTACTTCTAGGTTTTGGGAAGGATGCAAAATTTAAAAGAAAAATATTTACTAATGATATAAAATCAGAACATTTAAAATCTGTGTAAATTAGTAAAATCCGTATTCTAATCATATAAAAAAAGAAATTAAATTATATATTTTAACATCAAATATTATCTTTGCATATTCAAAATAAAAAGTAATATAAAAAAAACAAAATGAGAAAAATAGTTTTAGGAATTGCAACTGTAATTATTGCATTGTTTGTAACAAGCTGTGATAAAGGAAATAACAAACCTAATAATACACAAGCAACAAACGGAAGTTCGTTTAAATTTGCTTATGTAATGACTGATACTTTATCAGGAGCTTATGAGTATTTTACTGATTTACAATCTGATTTAATGATTGAACAACAAGAAAAAGAAGCTGAATTAAATAGCAGATATAAAGCATTACAAAATAAATACTTAAAAATACAAAGAGATGTGCAAAATAGAATGATGACACCATCAACTGCACAAAAAAAACAAGAGCAATTAGCAATTCAGCAACAAAAATTGCAACAAGACCAACAAATTTTTCAAGCTGAGTTAATGGAAAAAACTCAAAAAATGACACTTGAAGTTCTTGATAGTATTAAAAATTATATTAAAATTTATAATAAAGACCATCATTATAATTTAGTAATTACAAGTGATACTTTGGGTTCGCAATTATTATATGCTGATAAAGAATTTGATATTACAGAAGATATTATTAAAGGATTAAATAAAAGATATAGAGCTTCTTTAAATAATACTGATGAAAAAAAAGAAGATAAATAAAAAATATCTTTAACAATAAGTAGTGAAAAAATCCGGCAAAATGTCGGATTTTTTTAATGATAAAAACTATAATATAAAAAAAGTGGCATTTGCAAATACATATTTTAAACGATTTAAAAGCAAAGAAAAACAAATTAAAGATTTACCTAATAATGATTTGTTTTTAACCCTTGTTATACCAACTTTTAATGAGGATGAATTGTGCAAATCTTTACAATCTATAAAGGATTGTGCTATGCCACAAAAAGCAGTTGAAGTAATTGTTGTAATAAATTCTTCTGAGAATACACCTTCTGAAATTATAGAAAAAAACAAATTAACATATAAAAAAGCAATAAGTTTTGCAAAAGAAAATTCAACTGAAAAATTAAAGTTCTTTATTTTAAATTATGAAAACTTACCAAAGAAATTTGCAGGTGTAGGTTTAGCTCGTAAAATAGGAATGGATGAAGCTTTGCAAAGATACAATCAACTTGAAAAGCCAAGCGGATTAATTGCAGGTTTTGATGCCGATGCTTTGCTTGAAAAGAATTATTTTATTGAAATTGAAAAATATTTTAATAAAAATCCTAAAAAAAATGCTGCATCAATTGATTTTCAGCATCCTATTGAAGGAAATAAATATCCTGATTACATCTATAAAAATATTATAAATTATGAATTACATTTACGATATTTTGTAGAGGCATTGCGGTTTGCAAATTTTCCATTTGCTTATCATACAATAGGTTCTAGCTTTGTTGTACGTGCAGATATATATGCAAAACAAGGCGGAATGAACAGAAGAAAAGCAGGTGAAGATTTTTATTTCTTACAAAAAATAATTCCGCTTGGAAATTATGGTGAAATTAATTCAACAAAAGTAATTCCTTCACCTCGAACTTCCGATAGAGTTCCATTTGGCACAGGTGCAGCAATATCAAAAATGATTGAAGCAAATACTAACGAATTTTCAACCTATTCTTTTGACGCTTTTATTTTATTAAAATCTTTTTTTGAAGATGTTCCTAAAATGTATAATTCATTTTCATACAATGGTTTGCCCGAAGTATTGAAGGAGTTTCTTAAAAATAATAATTTTGAGAATGATTATAAGAAAATAAAAAATAATAGCCCTAAAATAAATATCTTTGAAAAACGTTTTTATGA
>JAADEE010000178.1 GCA_013153575.1 Chlorobiota bacterium | reverse complement strand
AACAGAATTTTATCCGTCAATTTCAAATCAAGTAATATTATTTCCTTTACTTGAAAAGGAATTGACAAAAAAAGAATATGATTTGTTGTTGCCTAATGTTTCACAAACTTTTATTATTGAGAACAATGATAATAGTTCTAAAATAACAGAATGTAAGCCGAATGAATTATTTAATTTAATTGAAAGCATAAACAATGTTTACACATATTAAAACATCTAAAGCCAACAGAGAATTAGTTTCAAAATTAACCCGGAAGTTAAATTTAGGAACTGAAAATCATATTGCTAGAATTGCATTAACCTATTCTTTATCAAAAGATAGAAAAATGGATTTGTCTAATATTAAGGATTCAGGAGGCAAAGAATACAGTAAAAATGTTCTTTTTGGAAATTATATGCCTTTTTATGTTTCTCTAATATGTGTCCATTACAATATATATAAAACGGACAAAGACATTCCCAAATATATTAAAATGCACATTGATGATGGCCTAGAATTAATAAATGAAGAATTGAATGAAAATCCGAATTTAGATGGATTTGAATATGTGATTGATAAAATTGAAAATGGATTAACTAAAATTATATAAATAATGAATGAAATTATTAGCTTTAAGGAGGAAATATTTTTTAGACTTAAATCACCTTGGAAACAATCAGCATTTAATGGAGTATTTGCTATTGTAGTTATATTAGCAGGTTTTGGTGTTTTTTTTCCTTTTATGATAAAAAATAATTTTAACATTCCGGATATATCTATTTCTCTAGGCACATATTTTATTGCATCAATAGTTTCATCTTCTTTAGACTTAGGTTTGTCAATAAAAACAATTAATAAAGCGAGTTACATAATTTATACAATTCTTGCATTAGTAATTACACTTATTTTGTTTTCTCTTGCTATCACTATAAGACCTAACTTTTGGAAATTAAGTATTGCCGTTTTTGGCTTTGTGTTATCATTTATGATTTGGATTATAGCAAATTCCGATAAAGAAATATTTGATGATTTAAAATACACAAAAAAATTAGAAAGATCTATTAAAACTACAAGCGAAATTGATGATATGTTAAATGAATTAAAAAACGAAAATGAATAGTCAAGTAATAAAAATAAAAGACAAAGAATTTCTTAAACTTGAAATTGAAAAAATAATTCAAAAAGATAATGCTTTTTATATAGCAAAGGCTCCAGCACGTGAAATTGTAAAAATGTTTACAGTAAGCCCAGCTGAATATGATATAAAAAAATATTCAGATTTAGTATCAAAAAATGATGATGAACAAGAATATTACAATAAAATTATAGACAGTAAAAAAAAACAAGTTAATTTTCAAAGAACAAAAGATAAGACTAGAGTAAATAAAATTAGAGATTATATAAAAAATAATGAATATGCTTTTTTCCCAAATACCATTATATGCACAATAGATAGTATATTAATTGACAAAACTCAAGATTATAAAACTTTTATAGAAAACAATATCAATAGGGAAAGCTCTACAACATCATATTTAATTGATGAAAATAAAACTAAAAAGGTATTAATTCCGATTATTGAAAAATCAATCTTAGTAATTGATGGACAACATCGTTTGGAAGGACTAAAAGAATTTTATAATAATTCTAATGAAGAAATTCAATATGATATTCTTTTATCATTATTCATAGGGTTTGATAGAGCTATCATTGCTCAACAATTTTATATTATTAATTATGAACAAAAACCAGTAAATAAATCAATATTATATCATCTTATGGGCGAATTTAGTGATGAAATTGATGAAATTACTATACTTCATAATTTTACACGCTTATTAAATGAATTTGATAAAAGTCCTTTTTATAATCGAATAAAAATGCTTGGAAAAGTGCCAAAAGGTGCCTCACGTGGACATAAATATTCAATATCACAAGCATTTCTAATTGATGAATTAATTAAAACTATTTCAAAAAAATCAATCAATAGCATCTATCAACCTATTTTTCTATACTATTTTTTAAATAAGAATTTGCAAATTGAAATTGTAAAATTCATTATTAAATTTTTTAATGCTGTCAAATCATTAAGAAATGATTGGGAAACCCCACAAACTAGTATACTTTCTAAAGGAATGGGAATAGCAGCATTAATAAGAGTGATGCAACTATTAGTGCCTATTATTTTTATTGATAAGTATGAAAACAATCCACAAAAATTAATATCAATATCACAAAAAGATATTGAATTGTTACTCACAGGTATTGAATCTGTTGATTTATCACCTTTTAGTGGACAGGGTAGTGCAGGTAGTATTTCTAAAATTAAAGTCGCATTAATAGAAGGAATTCATTTCTTTAACTATTCTAATTATTCTAAATTTGAATCTGAATTTAAAATTACATATTTACCTAAATTTAAAGAATGGAATAAATTACTTTTAAAAAATTAATATGCTTAAAACAACGCCATTTCATATCGTATATGCAACTGGTGAAGAACACGAACCAATAGAATTTTTCTTTGATGCTTTATTGGAAAGCAAAACCTTTGATTTAGGTTTAGGTTACTTTAGTTCATCCGCAATTAGTGCTTTAAGTGCCGGATTTGCATATTTTATTCATCGAGGTGGCAAAATGAGAATTATCATTAATGATATTTTGTCTCAAAAAGACAAAGATGCTATTGAACAAGCAATTAATTCTGAAGTAGAATTTGAAGAAGCTATTTTACAAGATATTAAACAATTATTTAAGACTTTATCAAAACAAGATGAACATTTTTTTAAATGTCTATCTTATTTAATTTCAAAAGATAGAATTGAATTTTTAGCCACAAAACCAAAAAATGGAAAACGAGGTATTGCTCATAACAAATATGGCATATTTAAAGACGAAGAAGGAAATAAAGTAGCTTTTAATGGTTCAGCAAATTTCTCAAAAAATGCACTAATTAATAATGTAGAATCAATTAGTTGTTACAAATCTTGGACATCAAGCGAAGAAGATAAAAAAAGATTAAGCTATTTTGAAAATCTATTTAATAAAACTTGGAATGGTAAAGCAAAAAATATAGAAGTTATTCCAATTAACAGAGTAAAAACGCACATACAAAATACTTTTGATGTAGATGATATTGAGCAACTTCTAAATGAAGAAGTAAAGTTAATATCACAAAATAAAAGATTACCAAAAAGAATTAAAGAAAAGGTAGACAAATTATTTTCTACTAATAAAAAAGAACCTCATTTTCCTATCTTTAATGGTAAACAAGCTGAACCAAGACAATATCAAAAAGATGCTTATAAAGCTTGGATTAATAATAATTACCTTGGTATTTTTGCAATGGCAACAGGCACAGGTAAAACAATAACTTCATTGAATTGCGTATTAAATGAATACAAAAAGAATAAATCCTATAATGTTTTAATTTTAGTTCCCACTAGAGCGTTGGTGTCTCAATGGATAGAAGAAGCAAAAAAATTTAATTTTAGTAATATTTACACAACTCAAGATAATAATTGGTTTAATATTTTAAGTGACCACTTATTCAATCTTATGTTAAATAATGATGAAGATAACAATATTGTATTTATTTCAACATATGCGAGCTTTAATGGAGATAAATTTCAACGCTTAATGCGCAATAAAGGTTGGAATGAGTTTATTTTAATAGCTGATGAAGCTCACAATATGGGTTCACCTAGAACCTTAAAAAACTTACCAAACAATATTCTTAAAAGAATAGGTTTATCTGCAACCCCTGAAAGAGTTTATGATGAAAAAGGCTCAAATAAAATTTATGAATTTTTTAATTCTAAACCACCTTGCTATACTTACTCATACTCAATGTATAAAGCTATCACACAGGAGCCAACAGTTTTAACAAAATATTTTTATTATCCATATTTTACTCATTTAAACGAAAAAGAATTAGTTGAATATAATGAAATTACCAAACAACTATATAGAAATTATGATCCAAAAACA
>JAADEE010000020.1 GCA_013153575.1 Chlorobiota bacterium | reverse complement strand
TTTAAGTGTTTGAGTTGCATCAGAACTATTATAAGCTCCATAAATAACAGCTGATATTCGCCAATTTAAATTTGGTTCTTGACTTTCATTTAATTTACTTATTATTTCATCTCCCAGCAATTGTCTTTTTATTTCTTTTAAATCAGACAAATATTCATCTGCTCTCATTAAATCTTCTTGAGTAACTCCTCCACTATTTAACAATGCCGTTTTAAGAGCTTTTATATTTTTTATAGTTTCATCAACATATTTTGTTAAACCAACTGTAACTCCGTAAACTTCTGCAGCTTCTTCTTTAAACTTTTCTAAAGCTATTGGGTCTTTTGCAGGTAAACTAAGATTACCTAAAAGTTTTAAATCAAATGCTTGAGGTGCAACAAGTGGCATTTCCATTCCATTAACAACTTTTGACATTGTAACTGTATATGTTCCGGGAGCTACAGGTATTCCGCCTGTTTGTCTGTTATGCATTGCTGAACCTCCTTCCATTACAGGATACATATTAAACCTACGTAAGCCCCAGTTAAATTTATGAAGTCCGTTTGTTGCCGGTCTTTTTATTCTTCTTACAACTTCACCATTACTATTACTTATTGTAAATAATAAATATGGTTTTATTTCATCGGCTTCTTCTCTTAATACATCATAAGAAGGAAAATCAACTTTTCCACCATTTTCTTTTACTTTCTTTTCTGCTTCTAATCTAAAATCTTTTTTTGACTTTATTTTGTCTTTTATATAATATGTGAAAGTTACACCATATTCAGGATTTTTACCTGTGTAAACTGTTGCTCCTTGTCCATATTTTTTAGAAGTTTGAGAATAAATATAAGCATCTCTTACAGGAAATAAAATATTATTTTCTTTAAGGGTTTTATCTGTTATTTTACGAAGTAATGAAAAATCATCTAAAATATAAAATCCTCTACCAAAAGTTGCAAGAACTAAATCATCTTCATTTTTTTGAATTTTAATATCTCGAACTGCAGTTGTTGGTATTCCTGATTTTAATTGTATCCATTTTCCTCCTCCATTTATAGAAAAATAAACTCCAAATTCAGTTCCTACAAATAGCAACTGTTTTTCTTTATAGTCTTCAACAATTGAATAAACTGTTCCTTTCTCAGGCAAATCTGTAACAATTTCAAACCATGATTTTCCTTTGTCCATACTTTTTAAAAGATATGGTTTTAAGTCATTATTTTTTCTGCCATCAAAAGCAACATATACAACATTTTCATCATGTTGCGAAGCAAAAATACAACTTACATAAGTCATATCAGGCACATCGGCAAACTTTTTTAATTTTCTCCAAGTTTTACCACCATCTTCTGTAATTTGTACTAAACCATCATCAGTTCCTGCAAATAATAAATTTTCATTTATTGGAGATTCATCAAATGCAGTAATATTCCCAAAGATTGATGTTGATGCATTTTTTGCAACTGCGTTAATAGGTTGAACTTCTCCCATAACTTCAAGTTCGTTCCTATTAAGTTGCCTTGTTAAATCAGGACTTATTACTTGCCAAGAATTTCCTCTGTCGTCACTTCTAAAAACTTTATTTGCACAAAAATATAATCTTTTATTATCAAAGTTACTAACTTTTAAAGGAGCATTCCAATTCCAACGGTAAGCTTCTCCTTTAGGTTCAATAGGTTGAATATAAACACTTTCTTTACTTCTTCTATCAAAACGAACTAAACCTCCGTATTGTGATTCAGCATACATTATATTAGGGTCTTTTGTATCAAAAGTTGAGAAAAAGCCATCTCCACCTTGTGTTACAGTCCAATCGCAGTTTAAAATTCCATCTTTACAAATGGTTTGAGATGGTCCTACTGCACTATTATTATCTTGTGTTCCTCCTGCAATATTATAAAATGGCTTTGTATTATCTACTGCAACTCTATAAAATTGTGTAACAGGAAGATTTGAAACATGTCTCCAAGTTTTTCCCATATCATAAGTATCATAAATACCTCCATCTCCTCCTATTATAAGATGATTTGTATTACTTGGATCAATCCAAATTGTATGATCATCAACATGTTTATTAGAAAGTCCAAACTTATTCCATGTTTTGCCTCCATCTGTTGTATATTGTGCATAAGTATCCATTGAGTAAACTTTGTTTACATCTTTAGGGTCGCAATAAATTCTATTATAATATTGAGGACTTGTTGAAACATAAGAACTCATTTTTGTCCATGTTTCACCTCTATCTGTTGTTCTGAAAAAACCTCCGGATCCATTTGTTCCTTCAATTATTGCATAAACATAATCTGAATTTACAGGAGAAATTGCAAGTCCTATTCTTCCAACTAAACCTCCGGGCAAGCCACTTGTTAATTTTTTCCAAGTTTTTCCGGCATCTGTTGATTTATAAATTGCAGATTCTTTTCCTCCATCAATTAAAGTATAAACCCTTCTTCTTCTTTGATAACTTGAAGCATATAGCACATCCGGGTTTTTAGAATCAATTACAATATCATTAAAACCTGTATTTTTACTAACGGTTAAAAGAGTATCCCAAGTTTGCCCCATATCTGTAGATTTAAATATTCCTCTCTCTCCTCCTGCTCCCCATAAAGGACCTTGTGCTGCAACATAAACTGCTGAATTTCTAGGATCAATTGCAATTCGTCCAATATGCTCAGTTTTTTTCAAACCTACATTTTTGAAAGACTTTCCTCCATTTTTTGAAATATAAATACCATCACCATATCCTATTGCTCTTTGACTATTGTATTCGCCTGTTCCAACCCATACAACATTTGTATTATTGGGGTCAATTTCAACATCTGCTATTGAATATGAACCATAATAATCAAAAATTGGACTAAATGTTATTCCTGCATTATTTGTTTTCCATACATTTCCTGATGCTGCTGCAACATAATACTCTGATGTATTTTTAGGATTTACTGCAATATCTGCTATTCTACCTGAAGCGTAAGAAGGTCCTATACTTCTAAACTTAAAAGCTGAAAATGTTGATGATTTCATTAAACTTTTTTCATTTTCTTGTGCAAAAACAGAAAAAAATGAAATTAAAAAAAATGATATAAGAACTTTCTTAGGCAAATTGTTTAAATGTTTTTTCATTATAAGTAGGTTTAAATAATTACTTTATTAGCAAAATATTAACTCTTGAAAAATGATATATGCAAAAGTCATGCAATAATTATTTTAACACCACAACTTTAAGTAAAAAACACTATTTATCAATTATATAATTGAAATTTAACTAATATGCTACTTTTTTTGTATAATATTTATTACTTTTGCTATATCCTAAAACAAAATATAATCAAATGAGAATAAAATATTTAAATCTAGTCTTTATCATATTCTTAATATCAATAACCTCTAATTTTATTTATTCCCAAAATACAATTAATATTGATAGTGTAAAAAATGTTATAAATGCTTTACCAAACGACACAAGTAAAGTTAATAAAATTAACGATTTTGTTTGGAGTATAAAAATGTCAAACTTTAATGATGCCATTGAATATGGCACACAAAGTTATGAACTTGCAAAACAACTTAACTATACAAAAGGTATTGCTTATGCAACTAAAAATCTAGGAGCCGTTTATTATTATGCTTCAGATAACAAAAACGCATATGATTATTATAAAATTAGCCTCGATGCCTTTAAAAAAATGAATGATAAAAAAGGTATTGCAATTGCATATAGAAATTTAGGAAATGTTTCTTTTAATATTGCAGACTGGAAACAAGCCTTAGACTATTACTTGAAAAGTTTAGCAATACGAGAAGAAATTGGAGATAAAAAAGGAGTTGCTGCTGTTAACGATGCAATAGGACTTGTATATTCTTCATACAAAGAAAGAGATTTTAAAACTCCTGCAGAATATCACAGAAAAGCATTAAAAATTAACAAAGAGTTAAATGACCAATATGGAATTGCGACTTCATATTTATATCTAGGAAGAAACTATTATACAAAATAT
>JAADEE010000149.1 GCA_013153575.1 Chlorobiota bacterium | reverse complement strand
ACCAAAATAAATAAGCAAAGCACTAATATCTGCAGGGGATACGCCTGAAATTCTTGATGCTTGCCCTATGTTTTTGGGTTGTACTTTTTTTAATTTTTGTCTTGCCTCAATTGTTAAAGATTGTAATTTATCAAAATCAAAATTGTTTGGTATTTTAACATATTCTAATCTTTGTAATTTATCTGCAGTATTTCTTTCTCGCTCAATATAGCTTTCGTATTTTACTTGAATTTGAACACTTTCAAGAATTTCTTGCCTTCTATTAGTAATTAAAGTATCAACAAAATTTTTAAAATCTTCATGAGAAGAAATTAAATGCTCAATATTAACCTGTGGACGCAATAAAACTTTATGTAATTTTTCCGTTTGCTTCATTGGTGGTGTTCCTAAACTTTCTAAAAGTTCTTTAATTTGAGCAGGTTTAATACTATTTTCTTTTAAATATTTAATTATTTTTTCTGTTATATTTCTTTTTTCTTTTACAAGATTATAACGCTCTTCTGACGCCAAACCTATTTTAAATGATTTTTCCGTTAAACGAAAATCAGCATTATCTTGCCTTAATAAAATACGATATTCTGCACGGGAAGTAAACATTCTGTATGGCTCATCAACTCCTTTATTTATAAGATCGTCAATTAAAACACCAATATATGCTTCATCTCTTTTTAATATAAATTCTTCTTTATTATTAATTTTAAGATGTGCGTTTACGCCTGCCATTAGTCCTTGTGCGGCAGCTTCTTCATAACCTGTAGTTCCATTAATTTGCCCTGCAAAATAAAGATTTGAAACTTTTTTACTTTCAAGAGTTAAATTTAAATAAGTTGGGTCAAAATAATCATACTCAATAGCATAACCGGGACGAAACATTTTAACGTTTTCAAGACCTTCAATTTTATGCAATGCTTCTTCTTGAACATCTAAAGGCAATGAAGATGAAAAACCATTAATGTAATATTCAATTGTATTTTCTCCTTCTGGCTCTAAAAATAACATATGAGAATTTTTTTCAGAAAAAGTAACAAGTTTATCTTCGATACTTGGACAATACCTTGGACCAATACCATCAATAACTCCTGTAAAAAGAGGTGAAAATTTAAAACCTTTTTTTAATTCATCGTGTGCATCTGTATTTGTGTAAACAATATAACAATTCCGTTGTTTAAGGTTATTTTTAATATTTGGCAAATATGTAAAATTACGAATTAACTCATCACCCGGCTGTTCAATTGTTTTTGAAAAATTAATTGTTCTTCCGTCTAAACGCGCAGGGGTTCCTGTTTTCATTCTTTTAACAGGAATATCATATTTTGCAAGTTGCTCAGAAATTCCTAAAGATGGTGCATCAGCATCTCTACCTCCGGGAATTTGTGTTCTGCCAACATGCATTAAACCATTTAAAAAAGTTCCGTTTGTTAAAATCACAGCTTTCGCATAAAACTTTTTTCCTAAATTTGTTTCAACTCCAACAACCTTATTTTCTTTAATAATAAGAGATGTTACCATATCTTGCCAAAACGAAAGGTTTTCTGTTTGCTCTAACATTTCCCTCCATTTTATTGTAAACTTAACCCTGTCAGATTGTGCTCGAGGGCTCCACATTGCAGGACCTTTTGACTGATTAAGCATTCTAAATTGAATACTTGTTAAATCTGTAACAATTCCTGTATAACCACCTAAAGCATCAATTTCGCGAACAATTTGCCCTTTTGCAATTCCGCCTATTGCAGGATTGCAAGACATTTTTGCAATTGATGCCATATCCATTGTTATAAGCAAGGTTTTTGAACCCATATTTGCAGATGCTGCCGCAGCCTCACTTCCGGCATGACCTGCACCTACCACTATTATATCGTAATTATCGTTCATTATATTTATTAAATCTTCTTTATTAAACGTTCCACGTGGAACGTGTTTTTAATTATCTATGTATTAGTTATTTATATTAAGTTTATTAAACATAAACTTTTTCGTTTTTCAACTATTAAAAAGTAAATTAAGATAGAAGTTTTCTTTTTCTGTCATTTCTTTTTGTTCGTCGTCAGTCTTATCATTATATCCGATTAAATGTAAAACTCCATGTATTATAACTCTATTTAATTCATTTTTAAAATCAACATTAAAATCTTTTGCATTCTCTCCTACTCTATCCACACTTATAAACAAATCTCCTGAAACTAAACTTCCTTGACAATAATCGAAAGTAATTATGTCTGTATAATAATCGTGATTTAAATGTTCTTTGTTCATCTTTAAAAGATATTCATCAGAGCAAAAAATTATATTTATTTCACCTGTTTCTTTATTTTCGTTTGTTATAGTTTTGTTAATCCATTCACTTATAGTTTCGGATAATTCAAACTCATTTATATCTTCGTAAAAATAATTTATTTCCATTTTGTTTATTTAATTAAAATGTTCCACGTGGAACGTGTTCGGAAAGCCTTTAATACCGGCACTTTTATAAATTTTTATTAAATCATTTTGAAATTTGTTTAGAATATTCATCGTATAACTTCTTGTAAAAATTATTTAGTTGAATGTTTTTTCTGTACAAATCTTCATTAAATGAATTTTCTTTTTTAGCTTTCTTAAAAACATCTTCCGGTGATTTATAAATTTTATCTTTTCCTTCTGTTGATTTTCTTTTGTTTTCAGTCTTTCTTTTATTTTCAGCTTTTTCTGCTTCAAGCAAACGAGTTTCTATTCTTTTTTGTCGTTCTAATAGTTTTGGTGTTATTCTTCTATTAACAATATCTTTTTGATTTTCTTCTGCCATTTTATCAATTTCACGAAGCATCTTTTGTGTTTCAGGGTTTAAAGAAAATTGTGCATTAAGGTCTTTCATCATTTGCCTGAAAATTTCTTGTTGTGCAAGCATTTTTGCTAAACGTTTATTCTCTCCGTTTTTGCCCATTCCTCCTTTACCTTCTTTCATTTCTTTAAGCATTTGCTCCATTTGCTTTTTTAAACCTTCTTGCATAGATTTTAAATCTTGCATTCCTTTTTGTTTTCCTTCTCCTGATTGTGGTTTTCCTTTTTTAGGTTTAGATTGACCACTTCCTCCACCTCCTGAACTTTGTGATTTTTTCATCTGATTAATAATTTCAGACAGTAAAAGTGCAAGATTGTTTGAAGATGTCATTATTTCGCTTTGCATTTGCCTTGCTTTCGAAACTCTACGTTTTTCAAATTCAGTAGGAACTTCGCGTAATTTTTGATTTATATTATAAACTTCATCTAAAATAGGTTTTGAAATTTGCCTTACTCTACTTGCCAAAGATTTTAAACTATCATTTATAATTGCAAAATCTTCTTTCATTGAAAGTTGTTTATCGGCAAGCTCAATATATTTTGGGTCGGTATTTCTTATGTTTTTAAATTCATTTTTTAATTCTTCTTGCTTAAACGAAAATGTTAAAAGGTTATCAAGGATTTTTCTTAAACTTTCCATGTCTTCACCTTCTTGCTTTGCAGAATTTGCTTGCATCATTGATTGCATACTTTTAGCCATTTTTTGCATATTTTGAGAATTTTGCTTTTGCGATTTTGATGCTTTGCTTTTCTTACCTTTATCTAAATTTGATTTTGTATTTTCAAACTCTTGCTTTATTTCTTCCTCTTGTTTTTGAAAATCATCAAGCTCCATAGGTGATTTTAATTCTTCATTTAATTCTTTTGCTTTGTCATATTCTTTCTTTATTTCGTCAAATCGTTTTTCAATATCTTCTTGTTTAGCTTTTAATTCTTCTTTACTTAATTCTTTATTTTGTGTTTTTTCAGAAAGTTCTTCTTGCTCTTTTGAAAGTTTATTTAACTCATCAATAGTTTTATTTACTTTTTGTTCTACTTGTTCACGTTTTAAAATTTCTTTTGTTCTGTCTAAACGTTCTTTCATTTCTTCATAAGAAAATTCATTTTTTTGAAGAAGTTCATTCATCATTTTTTCATTAAACTTTTCTTGAAGTTTTTGAAGTTCTTCCATAAGTTTTTT
>JAADEE010000053.1 GCA_013153575.1 Chlorobiota bacterium | reverse complement strand
CAAAATATTTAACTTATAATTTAAAATGTTTCTTCAAGTTTATTTATAAAAAACTTAACGGCAACATAACTAAAATAAATTAGCACAGGCCACGAAAAAAGTAATATAATTTCTGTTATCATTTTCTTAGTTTTTTTTTATTAATACATATGATTATCTTCTTCAACCTCTTGCTTTGTAATAGGCTCATTATCCATTGCTTTCCAAACATACCAAATATATGCTATTACAAATGGTACCATTAACGAAACATAGCTCATTGCTGTTAAAGTATAATGGCTTGACGAGCTGTTTTCAATTGTTAGTGAAGATTGTAAATCGAAAGTTGAAGGATAAAATGATGTGTTATTATATCCTGCTATAAAGAATAATGCTAAAACAGTTAAAAAAGTTCCTGAACCGCTAAACCAAATTCCTTTTTTAGATGCTTTAAATAATGCTTTGTAAATTCCAAAAAGAACCAAAACAACTCCTACAAGGAACAATATTAAAACAATAGGCATTTCAATTAAATTATGAAAATATTTATTTGGTTGCATAAAAACTTCTTTGCTTGTTTCATTTACTGCAAATCCATCAATAAACATTAATCTGATAACAAAAAATAAAAAGAATACTAAAAATACAATACTGTTATTTTTTAAACATTTTAAATTCCTTTCATAAAGTGTATCATCATCAATATTGTTTATGAAGTAAAGATTTGCTAACAACCGAGCTAAAAAGAAAACTGCTAAACCTAACGAAAGGTTTGTTAGAAATGCAAGATTGCTTGTTGTCCAAATTGCTTCAAGTCCATAAAATGGTGTTTCCCAAGAAGAAATTATAGGCATTTCTCCTGATGTTAAATCTGTTAATCTGTTAAAATCAACTGAAAATTGCGAACCTGTAAAAAATGTTGCAACAGCAGCTCCAAGAAGCACGGTTGCAAGTAAACCATTTATAAATAAGAAAGTTTCATAAGTTTTTGTTCCTAAAAAGTTATTTGCTTTTGTTCTGTATTCATAAGAAACAGCTTGAATTATAAATGCAAAAAGTATTGCCATCCATACCCAATATGCTCCTCCAAAACTTGTTGAATAAAATAATGGGAATGATGCAAAAAAAGCTCCTCCGAAAACTACTAATGTAGAAAATGTAAGTTCCCATTTTCTGCCAAGAGAATTTACAATCATTTTACGTTCAATTTCTGTTTTTCCAAGTTTGTATATCATGGTTTGTCCGCCCTGAACAAATAATAAAAATACTAATGCTGCTCCTAAAACGGATATAATTAACCACCAATATTCTTGTAATGCTAATAGTGATAAGTTTTCAAACATAATTTTGTCCTCCTATTTTTTAATTTTTAGAAATTTCTTCGGGTCCTTTTTTAATTTGCGTAAGCATAATTTTAAATTCTGCAATAAGCAAGGCTGTAAACACAGCAAGGAATAAGAAGAAAGTGATTATAACATTAGTTGTTGCAATTTTAGAAACTGCTGCAATTGTTGGCATAAGGTCTTGAATAACCCAAGGTTGTCTTCCAACTTCTGCAACAATCCAACCTGCTTCTTGCGAAATAAATGCAAGAGGGATTGTCCAAACTGCAAGTTTTAAAATAAAGTTTTTGTCTTGTATTTTGTTTTTTAATGTATAGAATAGCATTAAAGCAAAAAACAAGATAAAATAAGTTCCTAAACTTACCATTATATGAAATGCATAGAATGTAATTTTTACAGGCGGAATTAATTCATGTGGGTCGTGCCCTGCATAGTAGCCAAAACCAAAATATTTATAATTTTCTTTAAATATTTTTAATTGTTTTTCTGCCTCATTTGTATTGCCTTCTTTTTTTGCAACTTTATATGCTTTTAATGCATCAATTGATTTTTTCCCTATTTTTATTTTTTCTTGATAAGAAATAATTCCTTGTTCTTCGTTACCATGAACTAAATCATAAATACCGGGCACAAATGCATCAAAATCGCCAAATGCAAGCATTGATAATGCTCCGGGAATAGGAAGTTCTGCAATAAAATGGTCTTCATCAACATTAATTTCAACATCATCTAAAATACCAATTGCTACAAGTGGTGCATTTTCGCTTCCGTGATAAAGTCCTTCCATTGCTGCTAATTTCATAGGTTGATATTGTGCAACTGCTTTTGCAGAACCATCTCCTGTAAATGCGAGGTATAATGATGCAATTAAACCAAAAGTTCCTGCAACTACAATACTTCTTTTTCCAAGAATAACTTCTCTTTTTCTGATTATGTACCATGCACTAATTCCTATAACAAAAATTGATGCTAAAACATAACCCGAAGTTATTGTATGAAGAAACTTGTTTATTGCAACAGGTGAGAATAAAATTGACCAAAAATCTACCATTTCATTTCTTGCAGTTTCAGGATTAAATTGCATTCCTGTTGGGTTTTGCATCCAAGCATTTGCAACAAGTATCCAAAGTGCTGAAAGGTTTGAACCTATTGCAACAAGCCAAGATGAAAGTAAATGAAATTTCTTGCTTACTTTATTCCACCCAAAAAACATTATTGCAATAAATGTACTTTCCATAAAGAAAGCCATAATACCCTCAATTGCAAGTGGTGCACCAAAAATATCGCCAACAAACCATGAGTAATTACTCCAATTTGTTCCAAATTCAAATTCAAGAATAATACCTGTTGCAACTCCAATTGCAAAGTTTATTCCGAATAAAGACATCCAATACTTTGTTATACGTTTCCACTCAGGATTTCCTGTTTTAACGTATAATGTTTCCATTATTGCAATGATAAACGAAAGACCAAGAGTTAGTGGCACAAATATCCAATGATACAGTGCTGTTAATGCAAACTGAGCTCTTGACCAATCAACCAAAGAAAAGTCAATGTGTTCCATTATTATTGTTTTTTATTTGTTAATATTTGTGAGTTGTTCAATTACGTAATCGCCTTTATCCTTATCATTATCAAATTTACTTGATAAGAAATCATTGAAAAAAAAGATTTTTAAAATAGCAAACATTATAAATAGTTTTATTCCTATTATAATCCATAGTTTTTTACCTGTTTTCATAGATAAAAAGCCTTCTTTATAAAAATTAAAAATCTTTTTTAACATGGCTTATTTTTTTATAATTTCTTTAAGAATGTGCATTTCATATTTATCTTTTTCTAAAACATCTTTTCCTATTTTTATTTTTTTTGCATAAACTCCTGCTTTATCGTTAATCATCCATAGTTTTATTTTATCGCCAAAATCACCGGGAACCTCAACAACTGTACAATCAAATGTTCCTGCCGGAACTGTTATTTTTTCTTTACTAACTACCCTATATGTAAAAAAGTCGTCTTCCGGAAAAAATGCATTGTTATTATATCCTCCTTTTGTAACTTTTTTTGCATATTCATCTTTATTATACTTAATTGAAAAATTTATTTTTTCATTATCTTCACTTGCATTTACATCTATCTTATATTCATCGCAATTAAATACTCCTATTTCTTTAATAAACTCGCAATTATCGTAAACAAGGGTTTTAATATTGCTTAATGATGTTATTCCATCATATAAACTTGTCCATGCAAGTGGAAGTTCCTCGTTTGCCTCTTCCGGAAAATCATCTTCTGTAAAATTAAGTTTTTCAAGTTTAGAAGTTTCTTCCTCAATTTTATTTGCTACAATATTTTCATCTTTATACTTAAATTCTATTAGATTATCAAGTTGTTTTGTAAGAAAATGCTTGCCACTAAATTCATTTGATAAAATTATTGTTAAAATAGATTTTTCTTTTGAATTGTACATCCAACTTCCGTATGAAGTTGAAGTTGTGCTACCTTGGTCTTCTATTGAATAGATAGTAACATCATCGGGCAAAGAAAATTTCAAATAAAAAATATCATCATACTTATTTTTAAATTTCCAAATTCCTTCAAGTTTTGAGTTTTTATTTTCTTGTAATGCTTTTTCTTTATCATATCTTAAATAAAAATATTTCTGATTGTCTTTTTTAAGTTCTAATGTT
>JAADEE010000185.1 GCA_013153575.1 Chlorobiota bacterium | reverse complement strand
AGTTTTCTTTTTTAGAATTTAAATAATTAATAATTCCTAATGAAATTGATTTTGATAAGTAAAATTGTTCTGTTGGTTTTATAAATGTTGGTTTTGTAATAATGCTGAATAATAAGTTTTTAGCATTTTCGCTATACCAAGTATTTTCTCTTTGCCCTCTACCTTTTGTTTGTTTTTCTGTTAAGATAGTATAAAAGTTAGGTAAACTGTTTTTTAATAGCAAATCTTTTGCAAAATCATTAGTTGATGTAACTTCTTTTATTCTTAAAATTGAAAATTTTGTGTTCATTAAATAAAATTTAAAACTTTTGTTTTACAAAATACGACAAATTTATTATTAATAAGAAAGAAAACAATTACATTTGCATTGCAGTTGGTTGTTCTGTCGCTGTTTCAATTTATTTTGGAAGGGAGGAAAGTCCGGACAACATAGAGCAATACACTTTCTAACGGAAAGATGCTCGTGAGGGCATAGTACGGAAGAAGAAAATAACCGCCATTTTTGGTAAGGGTGAGAAGGTGAGGTAAGAGCTCACCGGTGGAGTAGGTGACTACTTCAGCCGTTCCGCTTGTATGTTGCAATCTCATGTATATCGGCAATTGAGGGTTGCTCGCCCAATGCCGAGGGGTTGAGAGCGTAGATAAATGACAGAAACTTAACAGGTTTAAGTACAGAATCCGGCTTATAGACCAACTGCATTTTAATTTTAATGATATGATAAAAATAACAGAATCTCCAAGAGATGCAATGCAAGCATTAAAAGCTTTTATTCCAACAGATAAAAAGATTGATTATATTAATGAACTTTTTAAAGTTGGCTTTGATACAATTGATGTAGGAAGTTTTGTGTCTTCAAGAGCAGTTCCTCAAATGAGTGATACTGCTGAGGTTTTAAAAAATATAAAAGACAAATATTCAACAAAAATATCTGTACTTGTTGGAAATGAGAGGTATGCGGAAATAGCTTCACAACATGATAATGTTGATTATTTAAATTATCCGTTTTCAATTTCAAATACCTTTCAAAAAAAG
Source organism: Chlorobiota bacterium (assembly GCA_013153575.1). GTDB lineage: Bacteria > Bacteroidota > Bacteroidia > Bacteroidales > JAADGE01 > JAADGE01. The sequence continues at coordinate 2,983 of JAADEE010000185.1, read as the reverse complement.
AATATGAATGCAAATTTGGATAAATCAATAAGAGTTGTTGATAAAATCTTAAATGTTTGCGAAAAAAATAATAAGACACCAATTATAACAATTGCAGTTGCTTTTGGTAATCCTTATGATGAAGATTGGGGAATTGATATTTTAATGGATTGGATTGAAGTTTTATATGATATGGGTTTAAGGTATTTGCCTCTTGCTGATACAACAGCTTCGGGAACATCGCATTTAATAGGGCTTGTGTTTGATAATGTTATAAGAGAATTTGAAGATGTTGAGTTTAATTTTCATCTTCATACAAAAGCAGAAGATACAATTGCAAAAATTGAGGCTGCATATAATTCAGGATGTAGAAATTTTGATACTGTTTTTAACGGAATGGGAGGCTGCCCAATGAGTGGAAAAGAGTTAGTAGCAAATTTAAATACAGTAACATTTATAAATTGGTTAGATAAAAATAATATTGAGCATAAAATTAAAAAAAGCTTTTTCAATAATGCAATTGAAAAAGCTTCTGAAATATTTTAAAATATACTAAGTTAATATATTGAGCCAATTACAACGGCTACACAACCACTTTCCGGTTTTTTCTTTTTGTCAGATTGTTTAGGAACAAAAACAGAAATAATTAAATTTTGATTCATTTCTGATGTAAAATCCCAACTTTCCATTTTAGTTATACTGCTATCATAAAGTACCTGTCTTTGAAAATTTGTAACTTTAAAATTTAATTTAGGCATATTTTCAGCTGCAACAACAACAATTCTGTATTTTCTTCCTTTAAAAAAGGATTTGTAAATATCTACATCGTCTCCTTCTCTTAAAGGTAAAGCATTAAATCTTGCTTCCGGAACGTATTTGCTTGTATCTAAATAGGTAAAACCTTTATCTTTTACTAAATCAATACATTGAGCATTTGACTTTGAGTAAACAAATAATGAGAAAAGAGATATTGCTATAATTTTGAAAATAGTTTTATTCATCATATATTTTTTTTGTTGTTTTAAACAACATAGTTTGACCTTACTTCAATAATTAAATCACAGAAATTTTTAAAATTTTCATCACTCATATTTTCATCAAGCAAAATGTATGCCTTATATATTTTATTAATATCATTTTTTAATGAAATTAAAACTTTATCATTATCAACATTTTCTAAAGCCTTAGTCATCAATTCTAAAGAGATTTTTTGAGCTAAAATACTTTCAGTTAATTGTTGGTTAGTCTTAGGAGAACCTTTAGCTAATGAAACTGCAATGTATTGTGCTTCAACCCAGCCTCCAATTAGTATCATTGTAATAGCTTTTTGTCTATTGTTTTCACGAAGATATGCATCAGTATTCATAAATGATTCATTAATAATACGAATCATCTCATTTTTATTCATTTTTGTATTTTTAATCATATCTAAATGTTTCTTCTCAATAGAATTAGTTATTCCTAATTCTTCAGACATTCCTTTAACGACATCAAGATAATCATAAGTTATTTGTTCTTGCTCAAAAAGGCTTGCATAACTTAAATCTGCAGTATAAATGCCAATATTTAAAGCTATTTTTGAGTTTGTATTATATTTGTCAGAATTTAATGTAGGATTGATAATATCCTTATTGAAATATAAATTAGGGTTATCAATTAGCATAACAGCCATATCTGAAGGAGCAAGCATAGATATTAGTATTTCTTCTCTAATATCATTTAGTTCAACCTTTTCGCCTTGTAAATCATCAGTATCAGCATCTTCACCTGATTTACAGCTTGTAAAAAATATCACTCCAAAGCTTATTAGCATTGAAAAAAATAATAACTTTTTATTCATAACGTGTATTATTTATATAATTAACGATAAACTACAAATAAACTAAAAAAAAGTATTTCCTAAAAATAAAAAGTTTATTTTTTTACCATTTAATACTTTTATTACTTCAATTAGTGTAAAATTAAGGTGTAAATTTTATTATGTAGAATTCATTTTAATGAAAATTAAAACCTATTGTTTTAATATTCAACCTGCTTATAACTTGTTAAAACTTTGATTTGCTTTTTTATTAAAATATTATGTACTTCGCAAATTAAATAAAGTTGCTAAATGCTATATTTAAATTTTAGAATATTTACAGAATATTAAAAAATGTAATTATTATGTCAACACAATATACTGAAGATTCAATAAAAACTCTTGAATGGAAAGAGCATATTCGTAAACGTCCGGGGATGTATATCGGAAAGTTGGGAGATGGTTCTTCGCAAGATGATGGAATTTATGTTCTTCTTAAAGAAGTTCTTGATAATTCTATTGATGAGTTTATGATGGGCAATGGAAAGAAAATTGAAGTTAAAATTGAAGATGGAGAAGTCTCAATTCGAGATTACGGGCGAGGAATTCCTCTTTCAAAAGTTTTAGATGTTTCTTCAAAAATGAATACAGGAGCAAAATATGACTCTAAAGTATTTAAAAAATCTGTTGGGTTAAACGGTGTTGGTATTAAAGCTGTAAATGCACTTTCTGTTAAATTTATTATTCGTTCTTTTCGTGAAGGAGAAATGAAAGAAATTCATTATTCACGAGGCAATGTTGTTGAAGATAAACCAATTCAAAAAACTACAGAAAAAAATGGTACCCAAATAATATTTAAGCCTGATAATGAATTGTTTAAAGAATATCATTATTTAGAAGACTTTATTGATACCATGATGAAAAATTATGTGTATCTTAATTCAGGACTTACAATTACTTATAATGACAAAACATATTATTCAAAAAATGGTCTTCTTGATTTACTTTCAGACAATATAAAAGAAGAACAAAGACGTTACCCTATAATTCATTTAAAAGGAAATGATATTGAAATTGCTCTTACACATGCAAATCAATACGGTGAAGAATATTATACTTTTGTAAATGGACAAAATACAACACAAGGAGGAACCCATCTTCTTGCATTTAGAGAAGCAGTTGTTAAGACAATTCGTGATTTTTATA
>JAADEE010000041.1 GCA_013153575.1 Chlorobiota bacterium | reverse complement strand
CACTATGAAATCTTCTAATTCTTGAAGAATAAGATGGATAATCATTATTTATATATACATTAACATCACCATCTGTATCATTTTTAATTATATAAGTTTGATCAGCATCACTATCATCAGTATAAACTGTTACATTATTATCTGCTGAATTATCATCTGCATAATTGTCATATACTCCTTCATCGTTATTATTTTCAACTACTGTTGTTTTATTATCATCAGTTATAACAACTTTAGTTGTTTTTGAAGAAGGGTATGCATCGTCGTAATGTTGCACTACACGTGTTGTAGTACACGAAGTCAACACAAAAAGTGTTACTGCGATTAATAAAATTGTTTTTTTCATTTTAATGTCCTCCTATATTTTGGTTAATAAAATTCTTTTTTTTATAACATATATCCCAAAAACTATACCACAGTTACATATACAACAAAAACAATGAAATAGCATAAATTGTGCATCATTCGAATTAGTATTGCAAACAAATCAAAATGTAAAGGTAAGACCTTAAAATGTATTGCAAATTTTACAAATATGTTAATATAATGTTAGTAAAAATTATTTCTTCATAAATAAAAACATTAAAAAATCAAAATCCTATCTTTCGGGATTTTATCTCTCTCTTGAGGAGGAATAATTAAATCTTTAAATTTATCTGTAAAATTTCTAGTTTTTTCCGAAATTAATTCCTGAATTTCTTCAATTATAATACCACTTATTGCAAAAGGAAATCTTTCATTAATAATCATAGATTCTTTTTGATAAACAGCTGCAATTTGATATTCTTTTGATTTACTTAAGCTTTCCCCTGTAATCATGCAAGTTTCAGTTCTTGCTTTTAAATCTATTAACTGACTTGCAGAAAGAGGTTTTACATTTGCCTCAAAGTACTTTTCAATATTATTTGTACTTTCTTCTGACATTTCTGATGATAGATGTTGAACACATTCTAAACAAAGTGCATACTCAAAAATTATCTCAAAATCGTTACTTTTATTGTTATATTTATATGCCTTCTCAACAACATAACCATGCTCATATTCTAATATATTATCTTCACAAAAAACACATTTTTTAAACTGGTTATTGTCTTTATTCAAAAGAAATTTCTTATCAATATCATCCATAACAAAATATTTTGAAGCATAAAAGTAGGTATTTTTAAGTTCATTACATTAAAATTTCTAATTTTGAAGAAAAAAAATAATGGAACAAAAAGCAAAAAAAAACTATTATGCTCCAATGCACACTGCCGAACATATTTTAAACAGAACTATGGTAAATATGTTTGGTTGCGAACGTTCTGAAAATTGTCACATTGAAAGAAAAAAATCTAAATGTGATTTTAAACTAAACCAAGCTCCTACAGAAGATGAAATTGTAAAACTTGAAAATACTATAAAGGAAGTTATTGCAAAGGAACTTGACATTACAGAAAAGGTTGTTGATTTTGATGAAGCAAACAAAATCTTCAACTTAAAAAGAATTACAAAAGAAAACAACCCCAAAGTTAGAATAATTAGCATTGGAGATTATGACGATTGCCCATGCATAGGCAAACACGTTTCAAATACAAGAGAAATCTCAAATTTTAGAATAACAACAACTTCATTTAATGACGGAGTTTTTAGAGTAAGATTTAAAATATAAAACAATGGAAATTTGGACAAAAATACAAGCATATTTAATGCAAAGACAAAAATTAGTTTTACTAGTTGTTGTTGAAAATAAAGGTAGTAGCCCGGGAAGGCAAGGTTTTAAAATGATAGTTACTGAAACAGGAAAACGTTTTGGCTCAATTGGTGGAGGTGCAACTGAACATATCTTAACAAAACGAGCAGAAGAAATGCTTGAAAACAATATTTCAAAACCTGAACTTCATGAACAAGTACATAGAACTGATGAAGATATGCATAAATCAGGAATGATATGTTCCGGAGAAAATAAAGTTATTTTATACCCTCTTAATTATGAAACTCATCATGATAACATTAATGAAATTGTTGGTCATGCAATTATAAAAAAGGAAATTACAGTTAAAATTAGCACAACTGAATTTCGATCAAAAGCAGGTGCAATTATAAAAGGACAATATGAGTACAAAAATGGCATTTATAAAGAAGTTGTTGGTTACAAACACATTGTTTGCATTGTTGGAGGCGGACATGTTGGACTTGCACTTTCTAAACAAATGAAAATGCTTGGGTACTATGTTAAAATCTTCGATAACAGACCGGAGCTTGATACTTTAGCAGCAAATAAAGATGCTAATGAAAAACATATTGTAAAATATAATGAAATAGAAAAGTATATACCTGAAGGTGAAAATATTTACGTTGTAATTGCAAGTTTTAGTCATACACACGACAAAAATATTCTTAAAAAATTAATAAATAAAAACGTAGCCTATCTTGGTATGATGGGTAGTAAAAATAAAGTTAAACAAATTTTTGACGATTTAAAATCAAATGGAATTTCAGAAGAACAATTAAAAAATGTTTCTGCTCCAATAGGTGTAACTATAAAAAGTGAAACTCCGCCGGAAATTGCAGTTAGTATTGCTGCCGAAATAATTGACATTAAAAACAAAAAGAAATATACTCAAAAAATATTTATAGATAAATTAAAATAAGAATTTGTGTAAAGCAAACTTAAAAGTTTGCTTTACACAGATAATTTAAATTATAAGTACATTAAATCAACCAATTTTTCATATTCATTAAATTGATAATTAAAACCGGATGCTTCATTTTTTGTAAGTAAATTTATAATTTCTTGTTTTTTGTCGGTATTAATTCCGGTATCTTGAAGTCGTATAGGCGAGTTTATTGATTTAAAGAAATCTTCAATTTTTGAAATAAACAAATCAATATCTTCAGTATTAAACAACAACAGTGATAAATCCTTAATTCTTTCAGGAATTTTATTTTTCATCAACTTAAACCAAGCAGGATATGCAATTGAAAGACTTGCTCCATGTGGTGTATCATATTGCAACGAAAGAATATGCCCAATAGAATGCACACCCCAATCTCCACTTGTTTTTCCAGCTGCTAATGTTCCGTTAAGAGCATAAGTTGCTTGCAACATCATATTTGCACGATATTCATAATTTCTTAAATCTTCTAATAATAACGGTGCAAAATTCATCACTTCTTTTATAATTGAAACTGCAAACCTATCTGCTAAAGGTGAAGTTCCATATCCAAAGAAATTTTCAAAGGAATGTGCAATTATATCAACCATTCCGTATGCAGTGTAATCCTTTGGAATTGAATAAGTAAACTCAGGATCAAGATATGAATATTTTGGATACATCATTACATTTCGTGTTCCTATCTTTTCTTTTGTTGTATTATTTTGTAATACTGAAAAATGATTCATTTCAGTTCCTGTTGCCGCTACTGTAAGAATTGTTATTATTGGCAATGCCTTTGTCGGAACTTTTTTACCTTTCATTACATCCCATGTTTTTAAATTCTCAGGGATACTTACAGCAATAACTTTTGCAGAATCAATAACACTTCCACCTCCAAGTGCAAGAACAACATCAACATTTTGCTCTACTCCAAATCTAACAGCATCATCAGCAACTTCATTATCAGGATTAGGTTTTATTCCTGCAAACTCAACAAAATCAATATTTGCTTCTCTCAATTTATTAGTTACTTTTTCATAATAACCATATTTCTTTACAGAACCTTTTCCATAAATTAATAAAACTTTTTTTCCTAATTGTTTAATTTGGTCTGCTAAATCTTCAATTACATTTTTACCAAAATGTAAAACTGTAGGATTACTTAAAACAAAATTTTCCATTTTTATTTTTTTATTTTATTAAAGATATGATATAATGCTACACTAGTTGCTGTTGCAACATTTATTGATGTATTTATTCCAAACATTGGCAAATGTATTGATTGATCTGATATGTTAATCAATTCTTGTGATACTCCATAATTTTCAGAACCAATTACAACACAAACTTTTTCAGTATAATTTACTTTATTATAATCAATACTTTT
>JAADEE010000188.1 GCA_013153575.1 Chlorobiota bacterium | reverse complement strand
TCAGGAAAATTCAAAAGAATTTTACGTGAAAAAATACTCAAACCTTGCGGGTTTGACTGTGGTAGCTATTGGCTATACAAAATGTTGTAGCTCGTTTATTCATATATTTTTATATCATTACCAAATATTTTTTCTAAATTTTTGTTGTTAATTTCAGAGGGAACAGCTATGGCCAATAAATATTTAGGTCTTGACATAGCAACATAAATCATTCTTTTTTTTTCATTTGGGAAACTATTGGGTTTTTTATAATCGTTTAATGAAATACTTTTCCCTTTACTATTATTATTTAAAAATAATAATATGGTATCAAATGTTTTGCCTTTAACTTGATGTATTGTTGATATTGGGTAATTATTTTTTACTATATCAGTATTATATAAGTTGGCAATTGATATATCATAAGATTTACCTTGTTTTTGCTTTAATTTGAAGTCAATTTGGGTTTCTAATTTAAAAAAAGATGTAATATATTTTTCAGTTTTGTAGCTCCAATCTTTTAAGTTTAAATCAAAAGAGGGCAAATCATTAATTAATTTAATTATTTGAGAATTTAATTGATAATCATTTTGTAATTCAATTTCTACTCTTCTTAATTCTTGATAATTTAAACTAGGATTAAGAATTTTAAAAACTATCCTTCTGACTAAATTTATTGCTTTTTTATTTTCATTTTTCATTAAATATTTTTTCGCAAGAATTAATGAATAAGGTATATTCGACTTCCAATAATTTTTAGTTTGGTTAAAACCTAACAATTTATTTAGCAAATCCCTGCTACGAACGACAATATGGTTTTGTTGATATGATTTGGTATGTTCAAGAAACTTGATTACAACTTCGTTTTCATTACCTTTATTATATTTATATATAGTAATTTTATTACTTATATTAGGAAGAAGTGATATTATTGGCTTATCCAAGTTTCTTAAAATAGAATATGCATTAACAATATTTTGTTCAGAGCGTCTACAAAAGGTGTAATCACAAACAATCCAATTTTTTTTATCCTGATAAATGTTAATAAATTTTTCAGGACGAGCAGTTCGCCATTCATAAAGACTTTGATACGGGTCTCCAACTATCTCGATATTTTCCAATCCTAATTTTATTAGTTTATCAAATATAGCAAAATGTATTTCTGATGTATCCTGTGCTTCGTCTAGAATAATTAATGGGAAACGTTTTACCAATGATTTTCCAATTTCAGGAAATTTTTTAAGAATATTTATTGCTACATAAGGAATGTCATTTTGAGTTAATAAACCGTTTTCAAATTGCCATTTTTTTAATGTTTTACAGTAATTGTTAAAAGTTTCTAGGTCTTTGTCTGTTAAATTTGGTTTTTTACCTTTGAATAGATATTTTTTATCAATTGTTATTTGAATGTTTTGTGGGGCATATTTATAAAAAACTTCTTTATTTTTTATTTTGAATTTTTTTAAAATAAAGTATGTTAGTTTATTAATTCTTTCTTCTTCTAAAATAATAGGTCTTTTAATTTTTTCAATTAACAAATGATAATGAGGTAAGACAATGTATTGATTTATAAAACTGTCAATTGTTGTTATTAAATGAGGATATTTTATAAAATTGCCTGAAAAAGATTTGTATTTTATATTTATTTCATCTTTGGCTATATTGGTAAATGACAAACAAGCTACACCTGAAAAATTCCCATAAATATTAGGAATTTCATTTGTTAGTGTTTGTAATTTGTAAGCAATAGATGTAGTTTTTCCACTTCCTGGACAAGCGTTAAGAATTACTTTTCCACGAGCTTCCAAATATTTGATTATCTCACTATTTTTTTCAAACATTTTAGCTAATTAAGTGAGTTAATGCTTTATTTATATATTCAGGAATTCGGAATGTTGATTTAGCATTATCTATATTATCCATTATATATATTGCTAAATCTTGTGCAAATTCGGCTTTTTTGGGTAAACTTTTCCATAAGAGTAAGGCAATTTTAAATTTCTGTTCATTATTAAATTCATTATTAGATAATTTTAATGTATCAATATATTTTTGGATTATTTCAATCTTTTTTTTGTTTTCTTCTTTAAGATACTTAATAAGAAAATTCTCATTAAAACTTGATTTTTCTGTATTTACATTACATAGTGATAATTCAAACTCAAAAGTTTTTGTTGCAGTTTCAATTACTATTTTGTCAATGTCATTTTTTGCTGATTTTAAGTTATTTACTCTACTATTAGTTTTTCCTTCTTTAATTTCTTTGTAGAGTTTATGCAAGTTTTCATAATTATTTTCAATTAATTTATTAAATGAGAATTCACTTTCTTTGGATTTAGGAAATTGATCTTCATCCGTAATGATTGAAACCTTTTTAGAAAGATTTTTTCTTTTATCAGATGAATTGAATAAGTGTAAGAATGGGTAGAAAGAAGTTCCTTTAACATTTACTAATTCAATTTGATAATCATCAAGTGAATATCCATTAACATTACAAAATGCAGGAATTAATAGTTTTTCAGAAATTCCTTCTACTAAAAGGACTCCTTTCGCAAAAAACAACTGTGACTTTGTAACATCAATGTATCGTTCAAGTTGTTTTTTTCTATGTTCAAAATCAGAATTTTTTAATTTTTTGTTTTTAATTGTATCTTCAATAATTTCTTCATTTTCTCGTTCTTTGAAACAGTTATTTATGTTATAAGCGACATCATCCAATAAAATTAAATTTTCAAATTTAACTTTTGATGTTAAAGTCGGTGAATGGCTTGTGATAAATAGTTGGGTGTTTTTTTCTTGGTTAGTTTTTTTAAGAAAATTATATAAATTTACTTGCAATTGTGGGTGCAAATGAGCTTCTGGTTCTTCTATTAATAAGACAAAATGAGATAACTTATCTTTCTTTATTCTTTCATTAATGTCACTCAAAACAGTTGCAATGTATATCATATTATTATGTCCTAAACTATTTTGTATAAGATTAAACCCATTATCTTCTGTTTCATTAAATGGTAAGAATGGTTTAATTGAATTTAAAATATAGGTTATATTTGTTTCTGATATTTGTAACCCTATTTTTGCGTTTTCAAAAATTTTACTAATTTCAAGTAATTTTTTATTAATATTTGATTTAGTGTTTTTTACTTCCGTTTGTTTTAATAGGTCTTTATTTGCATTTCTAATTATTTGTGTATATTTTTCTTCCGTTTCATTTTCGTTAACAGCTTGTTTAATAACTTTTCCTAAAATGTTATTTTTTGTATTGAGTAAATCAGTTGTGCTGTTTCTTAAAGCGCCAAGATAATAATGTTGAAATAATTCAAATGATTTAAAATCAGCTTTTTGTCCGTCACCTATTCCTGTTGAGTAATTAAATAACGGATATTTATTTTCTCTTGTTTCATAAGTTAATACGATCTTTGCATAATTATTTTCTGGTTTTTCTGTAAAAACAATGAATTCATAAAAAGCTCCTTTTTGTTCTTCTGACAAATCTTTAAAAATATATGAAATTTCTATTTTGCTTTCCTTTTTGTCTTTTTCTATGTAAAAGTCGTCATCAGAGATATAAATATCTTTTTTTTGTTTTCCTAAATTGTATAATAATCTAATTGCATCAATTAAAGCAGTTTTGTTTTTTCCATTTTCTCCAATAATAATATTAATATCTGGTGAAAAGTTTACTTTAAGATTTTTTATTCCTTTGAAATTTTTTATTTCAATTTCTGATAAATACATTTTTTCTGTTGTTTTTTATTATTGAATTAGGACAATAAATGGATTTTTAATGAGCTACAACGGCAACTTGTATGGGCAGTAGCGTGATAAGACGCACCTACCTTTTAGTTTCACACCCAAAGATAGTAAAATTCTTTTGAATTTTGCTATTTTATATTTTTTCAGGAAAATTCAAAAGAATTTTACGTGAAAAAATACTCAAACCCTGCGGGTTTGACTGTGATAGCTATTGGCTATACAAAATGTTGGTAGCCGTTTTTCATTTATATAACTTTTTCTTTGTTTCATACGCATCATTTATAATTTGTTTTGGA
>JAADEE010000022.1 GCA_013153575.1 Chlorobiota bacterium | reverse complement strand
TGTTTTTTAATCTTTCGTCTCCACGAGCCTCCCCTATTAACTTTTTTATTTTTCTCTTTCTTTTCATGAAAAGCTCCTTGCGAGTTCATCACTAATTTAGTCTTTATATGACTTTTATGAATAACGGAAGGTTTTTCATCATCGGTAAAAACTTTCGAAATTTTAAGCCCTTCAGGAAGAGGTAAAACAGGAATTTCTTTATTCATTAATTCCTCAATCTCGGTTTGGAACAACTTTTCTGCCTCATTAAAGAAACTTATTGCAACTCCATCCTTATCTTTACGACCTGTTCTTCCAATTCTGTGAATATAATCTTCAGGTTGATTCGGAATATCGAAATTTACAACATGCGTAACATCAGAAATATCAAGACCTCTTGCTAGAATATCTGTAGCAATTAAAACTCTTATTTTTCCACTTTCAAATTCTTCAATAGTTCGCATTCTATAATTTTGCGATTTATTTGAATGCATAACACCAAGCTGTTCAGGAAAAATCGGAGAAAGTTTTTCAAATAATTTATCAGCTAATCTTTTACTTTCAATAAAAACAAGAACTTTATTAAAATCTTCTTCATTTTTAATAAGATATTCCAACAAATTAACTTTTGTGTAAAAGTTTGGAACATCGTAAGCCTTTTGTATTATTTGTTCTAAAGGAGTACCATGAGGAACAATTTCTATTTTAGTAGGAAAATTAAAAAAATTATCAATTAAATTTTCAACTTCTTTCGTCATAGTTGCCGAAAACATTAAGTTTTGCCTTTTCTTATTAACCAATTCCAACACACTAAAAAGTTGAGGTCTGAAACCAAGATTTAACATTTCATCAACCTCATCAATAACAAGTTTTTTAATTGACTTTAACCTAAGAAGTCCTGTTAAAGTTAAATCTAACAATCTCCCGGGTGTTGCAACCAAAATGTCTAATCCTGCATATACAACTTTTTTTTGTGTATTAATATTTGTACCACCATAAACTCCTGCAAATCTAACCGACATATATTTTGTAAGTTTTTCAATTTCTTGAACAAGTTGAATAACTAACTCCCTTGTAGGTACAATTATTAAAACTGTAGGCTGTCTTTTTTCTGAATATTTATGTTGTCTTAATATTGGCAATAAATATGAAAAGGTTTTACCTGTACCTGTTTGTGCAATCCCGACAACATCTTTGCCGGACATAATTACAGGGAAAGCCTCTTTTTGTATTGGTGTTGGATAAATATATCCTAAATCATTTAAAGCATTTCTTAAAGCCTTATTTAAATTTAATTCGTCAAAAGTCACAGTCTTATTTTTTGTGCAAAGATAGTCCTATTTTTTTAAGTTAAAAGTTTATACAAAAAAAGACCTTATGAATTTCACTCCATAAGGTCAAGCTAATTTTAATATTTTATATTTATTTTGATTTTAAAACATCTTCAATTTCTTTTAATCGGTTATTCATTGCTTTAATTTCTTTTTTAAGTTCAATAATAGTTTTATCTTTTTTCTTTAACTCATTATTTAACTTAATAATTTGCAACTGTTGATTTTCAATTGCTTCTAAAGTTTCAAAACTTAAGCGCGTCATATTAATACCTTCTTTTTCATCTTTTGCAGAAGTAACCCAAGGTAAATGTTTATTAATTTTTATAAACTGCTCAACTTCTGATATTTTAAAATCTTTTTTATACTCAGGTTCAAAAACAAAATCCGGTTTATCATATTCTGTTGTACTACCTATTGCTCCATAAAAAATACTTCCTGTTACTCTTGCATCACCTTCAACAGTAAAAGCTTTATCAGGTGCATTTGTATTAACCCCAAAATTTCCATTTTTTAATACAGTAACTGCATTATGCCTATTTGCACTATTCGTGCCATTCCCAATTAAAAATAAAGGTTCTGTATCTATCCAATGGCTACCATCTGTTGAAATAATCGTATCATTATAACGCCCTATAACAAATTCATTATATGATTTGGATATTAAATTTGCCCCTATTGATACAGAGGTTGCACCTTTAGAAGCATTATTAGCTCCTAATGCAATACTATAATCTGAACTTGCCACACATTCCTCACCAATAGCAACAGAGCAATGCCCTACAGAAGTACTATTAACACCAGCACAAAAACCACCTTCCATTGTTGCTTTAGAATGAATGCCTAATGCAACAGTACCTTCTCCTTCAGCAATACACCTATCTCCAATTCCAACAGAAGCCCATCCTGTTGCTTCAGACCCCACTCCTCCTGAAGTTGAATACCATCCTCCAGCAACAGTTTTACCTCCAAATGCTGTTGAATATAATCCATCAGAAATATTTTTATATCCTATAGCCATTGCAAAATACCCTGATGCTACATTTTCAGTACCTATTGCAAAAGCACCTTTATTACTTGCAACGCTACCCATGCCAAAAGCATAAGAATAATCTCCTAATGCTTTTGTTTGTAAAGTTGCAATACCAAATGAATCAACCCCCGTAGAACCTAATGCAAAACTACGCAAACCTAAAGCAATTGCACCGGAACCAATTGCATAAGAACCACTATCAACTGCATTTGCAAAGTTCCCTATCGCAGTAGAATTATCTCCAAATGCCCTTGCTTTATAACCTAAAGCCTGAGAATAATCCCCAATACTTTTACTTTCAAAACCTGAAGCCCAAGAATTTAAACCTACACTATCTTCTGATTCTATTAAAACTCTTCCTGTTAAAAATGCTTCTTTTAAAGGATACCATAATATTCTTGCTTCACTTGGATTTATAACTTCCGGTGTAGTTGAAGTATTAATATTAAAGTAATCAACTTCATCTCCTTTTGCTGCTGCATACCTACCTACTGCAAAACCTCCTGCTACTCCTTTTGTATTTTCATTTAAATAAATTCTTGTACTATCAATTCCTGTAAAGAAATATTTATTTGTTGCACCACCTTTTGCTGCTGCATACCTGCCTACTGCAAAACCACCTGCTACACCCTTAGAATTAGGCACAGTATAAACCCTTGTACTATCCGGTGTTACTAAAAGAAATGTTGTATCTATATCTCCTTTTGCTGCTGCATACCTACCTACTGCAAAACCTCCTGCTACTCCTTTTGAATCATCTTTAACATAAATCTTTACTCCTTCTGATGTTATTGTCATTAAAGGAATGCCGTCTTTATCTTTTACTTCAAACAATACTGAATCTGATGCTGCATCAGGAGCTGCTTTTATAACAAGCCTTCCGGAAGGTGTTGTTGTTCCAACTCCAACATTTCCGTCATTATAATAAATTGTTGATTCATTATTTTTCCATTGGCTTGATCCATTACCGCTTTCATTAGAATATAACGCATAAGGAACTGAAAGTAATTGACTAGCTCCCATAATTGTATAGTCTGTTCCTCCGGAAACATCTACAGCAACTTGTAAATAATACAAATTTGTTCCCCAGTTTATAGACGCAAAATCGTCAGATGTTAAGCCTTTTCCTACACTTAAGGTAACTAAACCAAAGTTATTGGTCTGCACATCCCAAGCTTCTGTATAAACTACGTTTCCTGAATCACTTCCTTCCAAAATACTTAACTGTATTCCTACATTCTGATTTACAACAAGCTCCCCTTCACCATTTCTTATAATAGCTTGATATTTAAATGCTTGTGGCGTCTGAGCAAAAATACCTAAAGTAAATAATAATAAAATTAAAGTATAAAAATTTTTTTTCATAATAATTAAAATTTATTGTTTAATAATTTGGTAAGTTCTTATTAGATTATTTTTCTTTAATACCTTCAAAAAGTATATTGATGCTGATAAATCAGTCATATTAATTTCTGTTTTTTCAGATAGTAATTTATTTGTTTTAATTAACTTACCATCAAAACTAAAAAGTTGAAAACTTAAATCATCATAATTACTTACTTTTAAGTTTATAAATTTTTCAGTAGGATTAGGAAATAAAGTTATTTGCATATCATCTTCACTAATATCATAAATTCCTATAACTGACAATTTTGACTGATGAAAACCTTGAGTTAAAATTCTTGTACTATTTG
>JAADEE010000028.1 GCA_013153575.1 Chlorobiota bacterium | reverse complement strand
GCTAAGTATGAAATTTATAAAAGTAAATTAGAGTTAAATAAAAAAGAAGAACAAATTAAAGCTAATGAAAAACAAATTAAACTTCAAAGGTTTATTATTGAGTTTAGTATAATTGTAGGAATATTATTTTTTTTATTACTAACATTATTGATTTTATTGTATTTAAGAATTAAAAAACAAAAAAATGATTTGCTGATTCTGAAAAACCTTCAGAGAGTGTTAATAGATAATTTGCCTATTCATATTTATTTAAAAGATAAGGATTTAAAATATCAATTAGTAAATAAGTCATATGCACAACTTTTAAAATACCCAATGAATGAAATTATTGGAAAACGTGATATTGAACTAAATAAAGAATGGGAAAAATTTGAAAGTATTGATAAACAAATAATATCTACTAACGAACCATTAAAAGAGTTTAAAGAAGAACATATTGATAAAGACGGTAATAAAACATGGTTTTCTATTACAAAAGTTCCTTATCATGATAAGAAGGGAAATGTTATAGGAGTTATAGGCATAGTTTCAGATATATCAACAGATGTTAAGTTAAATGTTAAATTACAGCAATTACTTGATGATTCTATTAAGCAAAGAAAAATAATATCTCAAAAAAATAAAAATATAACAGATAGTATTACTTATGCAAAAACAATTCAAGATGGTATCTTGCCGCCAAATAATTTATTAAAAAAAATATTTAATGAATATTTTATTTTATATAAGCCACAAGGAATTGTAAGTGGAGATTTTTATTATACAAGTAAAAATAAAGATGTTTTAATATTTGCAGTTGCAGATTGTACAGGACATGGTGTTCCCGGAGCCTTTTTAACAATGCTTTCAATTAGTTTTTTAAATCAAATAATCTTTGATGCAGGAAATACAGTTCCTTCTGTAATTTTAGATAAGCTAAATAATAAAGTAAAAAAAACATTTGAAAACTCAGAAAAACAAAATATTAGCGGTTTAGATATTGCTCTTTGTTCTGTAAACAAAAAAACTAATATCTTGCAATTCTCAGGAGCATTTATTTCCTTATATATTTTAAGAAAAAATGAAATAAAAGAGTATAAACCAGCAAGAATACCTTTAGGAACTTCATATTCAACAAAAAAATTCCCTAATGTTGAGATTGAATTAAAAGATGGTGATGTAATTTACTTATTTACAGATGGCTATGCAGACCAACTTGGAGGAGGTAATATGAAAAAGTTTTCTAAACGAAGATTATTAGAAGTAATTATTAGCAATAAAAACAAAAGTTTAGAAGAACAAAAACAAATTTTAGAAAAAGCTTTGAAAGAATGGCAAGGAAATGCACCACGATTTGATGATATTACCATTATGGCTATAAAATGGAAAATTTAGTCTGGAAATATAAATAATTGTAAGTAGGAATATTTCATTAAAGATATTCCTTTTTTCTTAAAAATTAAATTCATAATTTTACACAACTAAAATTTTATAAATAAAAAAGATATGAAGAAGTTATTGAAAATATTAGCAGTTTTATTAGTTTTAATAATTGCATCACTTTTTATTTTGCCAATTGCTTTTAAAAGTAAAATTATTGAAGCCGTTCAAGAAGAAGCAAATAATAACCTTAATGCAAAACTTAAATTTGCTGATTTAAATTTATCTTTAATTTCAAATTTTCCTAATATAAGTGCAGAGCTTGAAGATCTTACAATTGTGGGTGTTGATACATTTGCAACAGATACACTAGTTGGGTTTAAAAGTCTTAAAGCAACTTTAGATTTAATGAGTGTAATTTCAGGAACAGAAATTAAGGTAAAAGAACTCATTCTGAATAAACCAAATGTAAATGTTAAAATACTTGAAAACGGACTTGCAAATTACGATATTGCCAAAGAAGATACAACAAATACAGAAACAGAAATTGATACAACTTCATCATCAAACTTTAAAATAAACCTTGATAAATTTGAAATAATTGACGGAAATATTACTTATGATGATTTAGAAGGAAATATGTTTGCAAATATTGAAAACATGAATTTTACTCTTTCAGGAGATGCAACAGAAACAATAACAAATTTAGATATGAATTTGCTGATAGATGCATTAACTGTTAAATATGATGGAATAAAATATATAAATAAAGCAAAAACAACCTTTAAATCTGATATGCAAGCAGATTTAGAAAAATCAAAATATACATTTAAAGAAAATACTTTTAAACTTAACGAAGTTAACTTAGGATTTGACGGTTTTGTTGAAATGCCAACAGATGATATAAATATTGACATAAAATTTAAAACAAAAGATGCTAAATTTAAAGATGTTCTTTCATTAATTCCTGCTGTGTATATGACAGATTTTGAAGATGTTAAAACATCAGGCAAATTTAATATGGATGGTTACGTAAAAGGAATTTTTAATGATAAAAATATGCCTGCTTACGGAATAAATCTTTTAGTAATGAATGCAAAATTTCAATATCCTGATTTGCCAAAATCAGTTAACGACATAAATGTTAACATGAAAGTTGATGCAAAAGAGGGTAGTGGAGATGATATTACAATTGACATAAAAAAAGCAAGTATGACAATGGCAAATAATCCTTTTAAAATGAGTACTCTTATAAAAATGACAGCTGCAGATGTTGATATGGGAGGAAATGTAAAAGGAAAACTTGATTTTAATTCTATAAAAGATATTGTTCCTCTTGAAGATATGAAAATATCAGGTATTATGACTGCCGATATGAGTTTTAAAGGCAAACTTTCTGATATTGAAAATGAAAATTATGAGAAATTTGATGCAAAAGGAAGTATGCAAGTTGAAAAAATGGGAATTATAATGGCAGATATGCCAAAAATTAACATTAATTCGGCAGATATGAGTTTTGCCCCTCAATATGTAGATTTAAGAAAATTTGATATGACGCTTGGGAAAAGCGATTTTCATTTAATCGGAAAAATTGATAATCTGTTTTCTTATGTTTTTAAAGATGAACTTTTAAAAGGAACATTTAATTTCACATCAAAATATATTGATGTTGATGAACTTATGGGAACTGTAGATGAAGAAACTGAAAGTTCAGAAAATGCAGAAAGTACAGAGGACGGAATTGTTGAAATACCCGGTAATATTGATTTTGTGCTTAATTCAACAATAGATAAAATTAAGTATGATAATATAAACATTACAAATGCAAAAGGCAAAATTATAATTAAGGACAGCAAGTTAGATATGCAAGGTTTAAATATGGATATGCTTGGAGGTTCAATAGTTATGAGCGGTTCATACGATACTAAAAATAAAGAAAATCCTCTTGCAGATTTTAATATGAAAATTAACAATTTTAATATAGCAGAAGTTTCAAAAACTTTTTTAAGTGTTAAAAAAATTGCACCTATAATTGAAAATTGTATGGGTGATTTTTCTGCTGATATGAGTTTTAAATCATTATTAGATAAAGAAATGATGCCTGTTGTTGAAAGTATTATGAGTTCCGGAGACATTAATTCAAATAATATAACAATTAAAGATAGTAAAATATTTAACCTTTTAGCAAGTAAAACAAAACAGAATAAGTTTAAATCTCCACGTGTAGAAAGTTTAAATTTAAAATATTTTATTGATAAAGGAAACCTAAACATAGATCCTACAGATTTTAAAATTGCAGGTTCAAAAGTTACTTTTGGAGGAACTCAATCTGTTGATCAAAAACTTGATTTTAATTTAGGAATGTTACTACCTAAAAATGTTGCCGGTAATCTTCTTTCAAAATTGCCAATAGGAAATTCTGATGAAGATGTTGATGTAACAGCAAGAATTGGAGGAACAGCAGAAGATCCTAAAATTGTAGGTTTTACAAGTTCTGTTACCGATATTTTAAAAGATGATGTGCAAGAAAAAGTTGATGATGCAAAAGATAAGGTAAATGCAGAATCTAAAAAAATACTTGACGATGCACAAAAACAAGCAGATAAAATTATTAAAACTGCCGAAGAACAAGCCGACAATATAAGAAAAGAAGCAAAAAAAGCAGGTGATAAACTTATTAAGGA
>JAADEE010000214.1 GCA_013153575.1 Chlorobiota bacterium | reverse complement strand
GGCTCCATATAAATTCAAAAGCAATACTGGAATATCTATAGAGCCATAGGTCTCAGTAATTAAACCTTCTATTTTTGGACACTTCGTGATACTAATAGTATTGTTTGAATGTCCTACCATTAAAAATGGTGCGCTCATTTCGTAAAGTGCTTGGCGTGTCTCGAAATCTGGCGCTCCAATGAAAATAACATTTTCATAATTCTCAAGAATTTCTTTCGCTTTATCAATAGTAAAATATTCATCTTCCGCTTGAAATTGATTTTTAAATAAATGAAAAAATTTATTTTGTAACAATTGTTTTTCTAAAAGATTAATTTTTTTAAAATTATTATAACTATCATCAAAACGCGAAATTCCAATATTAATAATTGGTGCTCCAAATCTTAAAATATTTGAGAATTCAACCTCATCATTTTCGAAAACAATAATTCTTTCAAATAATCTCGGAAGTTTTTCGCTTACCATTGACATAAATGATAAATTATTTAATAAATTAAACATTGCTCCACCATATCCTACTACAACAAGTGTATATTTTTTTTTCGAAATTTCAGTCCATAATTTTTTAAGAGTTTTTGTAAAGAAATAATTTCTCTCAAAAACATCCTCATGACCCATATGTTTCATATAGTTTACAAGTTTAGGATTAAATAAATAATATGGAATAAATTCAAAAATAAAATTTCTTCTTCTTAATTCTTTCCAATATCTTGGAAAGAGCATTGCAATGTTCGGGTTGAAAATAACTTTATTATTGATTTTTTCTGATAATTCACGAAAGTTTTTATTAACTGCTTCTTTATCGAAAATTTCCATTAATAATTCATTATCTGCTCCTATTTGCGATACTGGAGCATATCTTTGTCTAATACTTTCTTTTAAATGATCATTTAAAAGTAATCTTCTTGCCATAATTTTCCTCCTATATTTTTTTTAATTTATTGTATAAAATAAAAAGAGCTAAAAAAGCTCTTAAGATTTTTTAGAGATTTTTTCGATGAGTTCGTATTGATAAGTTTTTGGATTATATCTGTATTTTTCGATAAAATCACCCATATCAACTTCAAACTCATCTGTATCATCATCGGTATTATCTGTTTCTGTAGCTGTCAAAAGATATTCATTTGAATTTGCATCTTCTAAATCGATGACAATATTATCATCGATTACTCCAGTTTCATCTTTTTCATCTACACCATAATAATATTTATCCCAGTAATCATCTTTTTTATTGTAACCATATCCATAACCATAACCATAGCCCCATCTTTGAGCTTTAATCAATTTTGGATCGATAACTTTAAGAGTTTTTAATTCTCCAATTTTAGGAATAAATAGTTGTTCAATGAAATTTGGAACTTCATCGATTTTACATCTGAATCCTTTAATTGTATAATTTTTATCTTTAGATTCAGTTTTTTCTTCTTTTCCCAAAAATTGATTGATTAATGATGTTAGAGTTTTTTGAACTTCAAAACTCTCTGTAGATTCTTTTCCAACTATAATTTCAATTGTTGGAACTTCATCAATACTACCTGTAGCTCCTTTACTTTCATCATTCGAATCTACAGCAGTAGTGTTAAACAGTCTTGTTTGGGTAGTTACAAGTTTAAAGTCATTGTGATTATGGTAAATATAAATAACAGAATCAACTTGTGCATAATCATGGGCTTCGAGTGTTCTATAAACGACACCTGGTTTATTTGGATCATATTTTAGATCCGTTGCGGAGAAACTAAAATCTCCTGGGTGTCTATGAACAGACCCAATTTCATCAATAATAATTTTTGTCTCATCAGAGATTTTACTAATAAAATCATAAATCGGTTTGAAAATAGTTTTCCATTGAGCATTAAAAAGTTTTTCTGCGGCTGGTCTATATTTTTCGACCAGTTCTTTAATTTCAGCAAGATCGAAATCTACATGAGCTGAACTTACTTCTTGATTAAAATTAAAGTATAATAATGGTATTGTTACAATAAATTCTTTTTCATCTTTGTATCCTTTGATTTGTGCTGCAATATAATGAAATTGAAATTCATTGCCTCCTGCTTCCGGCAAACATTTTTCAACTATTTCTTTAAGATCTTCGTTTTTAAATAAAACGATATTTAGATGTCTTTCATCAACACCCATTTCAGGTTTTGTGTAACTCGGAGTAATTGCTCTATAAGTTTTTTTCCACCAAGGTTCTGTCGTTGTTTTAACAGTTTTAATTGTTGTACTTTTTTTATTTTCCATATGTCCTCCTTGTGTTTTTTTATTTTGATTTATTCGATTTGCTTGATTTTTTTTATTTTTTTTATTTTTTTTTCTTCTTTTTGACATGTATCCTCCTTATTTTAAATTTAAAATTTTTTGATTTATATCTTTTGCAGCAATTTTTACCTTGTCTAACCAAAATGGAAAAACAGAATTTATAATTCCATTAAAAAACATCGAATTTGCATTAATTTTAGACAATGTTAATAAACCAGTTAGTGTGCGATTATCATAATTTCCGGTACACACTGAGGTAGTGATATAAATATCACTACTGATGTTTCCAGTTAATAATCCTGTGAAATGAAGATTGAGACCTTTTGTAGTTTCTCCAGGAATTACTGGTGCCACACCGAAGTATGGAATAAATTCTCCATTATATACTAAAGTATGAACAGGAACGATTATATTGTAATCATTAATTTTTGTATGAAATGATATATCAATTAAAGTATTCATTTCAAATGGATTTATTTCTTCAGTTATAGATACAAAGTTTCTTATATCATAATTTCTGATTTCTGAAGGTAATTTTACTCCTTTAGTTAAATTTATCCCTATCGCTGCAATTTTAATAATATCATTTAACCAACTTTGTTGAATTTTATTAATTTCTTCAACTGTTTCTTTTGAATATTTTTTGAATTCTTTTATTTCGATTTCTTTTTTTGCTAAAGACGATTGTTGATTTTTTTTAAAAATGAAAATATCAAAATTTTTATTCAATATTTTATAAAAATTTTCGTCCAATAATAATTGCAGCAAGATTAAAAAATGAGAAATATTTAAAGTCATTTTCGTTTCTCTATCATAAATAATAATTCCCATAAATTCAGGAGAATCTAATAATTTATCCTGAATTTCAAGAATTTTTTGTAGATTTATATTTTTAATAATTTTTACATCATCAGACACATATGAACTATAACTATTAATTCCATATACATCTACACCAATGCTTTTTTCAGCATCAACATCCGCAACTATATTTTCATTATCTTTTACCATTTCCTGCATTATATTATATAAATCTATTTTGTTTTTCGGAATTAAAATAAGATTTTCACCTCTGTCTGTAAGATGAAAATCTTCATTTGAATCTTTAAAAGATTCAAATATATCATTAATTGTTGCTTGCAAAGCAAGTTTCAAAAAATCCATAATTTTCCTCCTTTTATTTTTTTATTTTCTATTTTCTTTAAATTTTTCTTTTAAATTATTTTTTTCTTCATCTGTTAAAGAATCAAAATTAAATCTAAATAAATTTGTATCTGGTTCTATTGAATTAATATTTTCATTTGTAAATAATTCAATAAGTTTATAACTTGCGCCCCATAGATTCATAATTAATACTGGAATATCTATAGAGCCATATGTCTCAGTAATTAAACCTTCTATTTTTGGACACTTCGTGATACTAATAGTATTATTTGAATGTCCTACCATTAAGAATGGAGCGTTCATTTCGTAGAGCGCTTGGCGTGTCTCGAAATCTGGCGCTCCAATGAAAATAACATTTTCATAATTCTCAAGAATTTCTTTTGCATCGTTAATTGTAAAATATTTTTTAATTAGATGATTTTTTTTAGAAAGCTGCGATTCTTCATTAAATGTATATATTTTTGGTAAAACTTTAAGAAATTCGCTATTAGTTTGATATTTTAGAGAATTCAGTTTGTATTTTTCAAATCTCGAAATTGATTTATTTACTAATGGTTTTCCAATTCTAAAAATATTTGTGGTTTCAAGAATATCATTTTCAAATATGAATAAATTTTGAAACCA
>JAADEE010000223.1 GCA_013153575.1 Chlorobiota bacterium | reverse complement strand
TTTTCATTTTAAAATTTATTAAATTCAAAATCGGACTATATTTTTCAAAACTTAAATCCTATTAATTTTGGAAACATAATAGGTTTTATATCATTCTGAGTTATTTCAGTCTTATTAAGCAAATCATTTCTAAATTTATTTTCAAAATTTTGTAATGAGGCTATAAATGAAATATTCTCCTTTAACAATGATGCATTTAACATATTAAATAAAGGAACAATTCTTTGATTAAAATCATTTGTATCATTAATATCAGTATATTTTGCAATAGTTTTAAATATTTCAAATTTTTTGTCATTGTCAAAAACTGTTTTTACAAATGAACTTATATTATTGATTACAATATTAAGATTGTTAATTGTTTCTTCATTAAAAACATTTCCCCAAGTTAAATTTTCACTATTTCTAGCAAAATAAGTTAGAATCAAGTCGCCTTTCAAGTTTTTCAAATAAATTTCTAAAGTTTTAGATTGTAAATCAACAAGTAAATCATTTGAAAAAAGCTGGTCTAAATAATTTCGCAAATCATAGTTATTTATAATATATTTATTAATTTGCAAAAATACATTTTCCAAATTTTGATTATTAATATTGTTTGAAATGATTCTCGCAATAATTTTATATAAAAACTCTTTTTCTTCCATATTTGAAACATCAATATCTAAAACACTCAAATCATAATTATTTAATTTATTAATATCTATTGAGCTATTATACTCAAACAATTCTTTATATAAGATTTTTTTATTTTCCTCACTAATTGATGATACTTCCTGCAGTTTTTTAATCTGATTGAGAATAATTGAAGAATTTTTATCCAAGTTTTCTTCTACAAGTTTTTTTACTTGCGCAAGGTTATATTTTATATGTTCAGTTTGTAATGTTTTTAATACATTTGCTAACTTCTCTTTAAATAATAAAATATCATCTGAGGTATAAGAGGATTTATTTTCTAACGAATATCTGATTAGTTTAATAGTTTCAATGTTTGCTTCTATTTTAACAGTATCGTTAGTATCAATTGCATTAAGTGTTTCATTTATCTGTTTTTTTATCAAATCTGCGTTTTGCTGAATTAATTTTTTTTCATCAGTAGAAACTTCTATTGCAGATAAATTCAACTCTAAAGGTGTTACACTATTGATATTTGCTATTTTTTCCTTTGCCATCACATCGCTTAAATTTTTCAAATTTTCATTTTCATTACCTGGCAATGCCATTGCTGTTAAAACAAGAGTTTTTATTGCTTTTTTTGCAAGTAAGTTATTCCTTGGATTTATTTGTGTAATGTTAATATCTTCTGATATTCCTAAAGATTTTTTTACAATATTTTTAGCTTCATTTAAAGAATATCCCTTATCTACCAAATAAGCAACAGCCGTGGTGATTGGAGTTATATATTTAGTTTGTCCAATTGAAATCATTGTAAGAGAAGAATTATAATCGTTTCCGTTTTTTATATCATCACTTCCTGTATCAACACCTCCTGTAATTTTAATAATATAACTTTTTGGCAGATTTTTTATTTTCACAGAAAAACTTCCCAAATTATCTGGATTTGCTGACGTATACCCTTTTCCAATTGTATTATTATTTTCATCTAAAATTTGAACTTTTGCATTATATATCAGTCCGTCATATGCTATACCCGTAATTGTTTTTTGTGTATTAGCAGATGGAGAAGAAGTATCAGTATTACTATTTCCACCACCTCCACCGCATCCTATTAACAACAAAGCGCATAAACTAAATTTTATTATCTTTTTCATTTTTCACCCCCTTGAGGGATACACTGAACCAATGCCCCTTCATTTTGTTCTATATATTCAAATTCTTTTTTATTTAATGAAGGAATATAATGTATCCAATGTCCGTTTTTATATTTAAATACTCCACCTACTTTATATCCGTCCTGACATTTTATGTCATAAACACTGATTTCACTGTTATTGCTACCAATAAATGTATAACCTTTTGGCAAATTAAATAAATCAATACTATTATTTGTTTCAATATTTTCATAAGTCACCAATCTTACAGGTTTATCTGCCACAACGAAAAATCCTCTTGTAGCATCAATTTTATCAATAAACTTAAATCCGTTCATTTTTATCATCTCCCTAATTTTTTCATCAGGAGAATAAGCTTCCCACTCTTTTGTTTGAGGATTTAGGCTCCACACAATCAATACATCTTTTGGAAGATATTTAAAGTCAATATTTCTACTTACCAGTGAAATACCTTTATCAACATTTACAAATATAGGCACTCCTTGCATCCAATTAGAAGGAATTTCATCTGTAGAGTTAAACTCTTTTGTTTCTCCTGTTACAGGATCAAATGCAGTAATAATTTGTGTTGTATTGTTTTCAATAGGAATGGTTTGATTATTATCACTAGAGTTTTGATTTTCTCCTGGTAGTGTCTGATTAGTATCTCCGGTTTGATTTTGTTCATTAGTCTGATTAATATCCTCAACAGGATAAGTAACATTTATATCTGGTGGCATAGGTAAATTATACGAAATATAAACATTCGCAGTTGGATTTTCATCCGTAAGTGTTACAGTTTGAGAATCGTAATTCGGTTCATTTACACTAACCGTAAAAGATCCAGTATTTTTAGGAAAGTAAACAAAATTTCCATTATTCACCTCAATTTTTGAACTGTTGATATTTACATATTGTGGAAATGTTCCATTTTCATCAGCAGCAACATATCCATTTATCGTATAGACAGGATGATAAACTATATTTGTAAAACCAAAAGATTTAAATTTATCATTACTACCGACAATAACTTTTATGTTTAAATCTTTTCCATAAAATTCTTTAATAGTCGGAACAATAAAATAAATACTATTATCATTCCATTTTACATTATCAATGACATAATTCGCATTTCCATCACTCAAAACAACACTAACTTTTTCAAGTCCAATGTTTAGGTTATTTTTATAAACCGAACCGGTTTTATCTATTACAAATAAACCGTTTTCTTTCATTTTTTTATTCGGTAAAGATAAAGAAAGGTTAAATTTCACAACAGAAACGTTTTTATCAGCAATGTTTTGAGGATATACATAATCATTTCTATTTAAAGTTATAGTGTATTCATCAAAATTAAAATATCCGTCATTACCTAATACTTTTATCTGATAATCAACATCCGGCTTTTTAGTTGCCGGACAGAAAATCACTTCTTTATTATTTTCATCAACTTTTTTGAAATATCCAAAATTAGCACTCCATACATAATAACCGGTAACGTTTGTATCAAGAGATGCATCTACTGTCAATTTCGTACAATTTCCGTCTTTTACATATTTAATTCCATTGATTTTAATTGGCTGTACTTCAGGATTATAAACCTGATAATCAGGAATTATTCCAAGTGTTGTCCCTCCTTTATCTTCAAAATCAGGCAAATCAAATTGGTTAGTATTTACATTAAAATTGTAATTTTTAACTCTATCCAAAATCGTCAAAGCTTGAAAAATTGTCAAATCCTGATAAGGAAGCAGTTTATTATTATCACCTTTTATAATCCCGTTTTTTACTGCGGTTGCAAAATAAATTTTTGCATCATCTCCTAAAACACTATAATCATAATAATTTTGAATATATGAAAAATCATAGATTTTAGGAATATTCAGTCCTTCTATTATCATTTTTACAAACTGAAATCTCGTAACATAATCAAGAGGATTAAAAACTCCAAATTTTTTGGTAAGTACTGTAATAGTATCGTCACCTTTATAATTTACAAGAGTAATAACAGCATCGTAATAATTAGTATTTTTATCTAAATCAGCAAAAGGATTTGAGTATAGCTCAATATTATACGGTAGTTTAAAATTAGAATTTTTAAGTTTTAAAAATTCATACACAATCAAAGCGGCTTCCGCCCTTGAAATTGACGCATATCTTATCTTTGAATCTCCTAAATTAAGTTTTGCAATTACAGGGGATTTGTTTATATAATTTAAAATATCCGTAAAATCTTCTTCAAGATTTTGTTTTTTAGGTATTCCAAATGTTAAGGTCTGT
>JAADEE010000180.1 GCA_013153575.1 Chlorobiota bacterium | reverse complement strand
ATTGCCCAGTTTGAAATTAAAGAGTTATTGAGTTATGATAACTCGTCATTTGATAAATATAAAAATTACAGCGGATGTAGTAATAAACTTCCACAACCAATTTCAAAATTATATATTACCAATTCGTCAATATTGACAAATCCCGGGGAATATTCCTACAAAATAATTGACATCAATGAAGCAAAAAAACTAGTAGAAAAAAAGGGTAATTTTATTTCGGCAATTGGGCATGTCAGCACTGCCAATATACTCACTTCATTGTTAAATATAAAAATTCCCTACAACAGAATCAGTATTCAACTAAATGCCGGTGACCAGTGTTTGGTTTTTAAACTCAAAGAAAGGCTTGAAGAAGGTAAGATTTATAAAGAAAACGAATTAGAAAAAATTGGTTTTGAAATTGGTTTACTCACTCGAAAAAAATAGTCTTAAATATTTTTTTTACTATGAAATTAATCAGATTACAACTCACTTATCAGGCTATGTCAGATGCCGTACTTCCCGGACAATTGGGAAGCATGCTTAGAGGAATTTTCGGTGAGACCCTATATGAATTCAATCAAGATTTATTTAGTAAATTTTTTGAACCTAAAATACCTAAAAACAATCCTGTGTACAAACTTGTAATGAACAATCCCCCTGCTCCGTTTATGTTTTATCCGGTGAAAAAATACAACTTTGTACGCGAAGGAGAAAAAATAAAATTTAATTTTACCCTATTTGGCGAATACAGGCATTTCAAATTACAAGTTGAAGAAGTTTTTCAATTTATGGGCAAAAAAAGATGGAATAACGGAAAATTATCCGTTAAAATGCTAGAATCAAAGATTTTACCCGAAAAAAACGGAGAAATAGTATATGATTGGAACAATTATAAAAACATTGAAATCAACACCCAGAAAACAAGCTTAGAATTCAAAACACCGGTATCTATTGCTCATAACAAAAAATTGATATCCGATTTTGAGTTCGAGCGACTTTTTGGATTTTTATACAGGCGAATGTTTATATTAGACAATGCTTATGGAGACGGAATTATCAAAGAGCAACACAATTATGATTTTGGACAACTGAATATTTATCCGGAATACATCAACTTGCAACGCGTAAATATATTCCGGCATTCAACCCGCAATCAAAAACACCCAATGACGGGTTGGAAAGGCAAATTAACCTACAAAGGAAATTTTAACGACATATTGACATACTTAATCTTCGGACAATATGTTCATATTGGAAATTATACTGTATTCGGCTTGGGAAAATACACTATCAAATGATTGATAAACAACTTTTATATGTTGCTTGGCAACAAATAAGAAGTAAAAAATCCGGTGGTGGTATTGATAAGATTAGTGTGGAAGAATTTGAAAAAAATGTGGATAAAAATATCAATCGCATACATCTAAAATTAAACAATCACACCTATCTGCCTGAAGCCTATTTGGAAATAAGTATTCCAAAAGATGAAAATGAAAAACGCACACTAGGATTAGCAACTATTAACGATAAAATTGTACAAGTTGCCATTAAATTGATTATTGAAAGCCGTCTGGAGACTGGTTTTTTCAAAACCAGCTATGCCTATCGTCCACGTAAAGGAGCTGTTAAAGCCATCAAAAAAGTACAGAAATATATTCAAAATGGAAATATTTGGCTAGCAAAATGCGATATTGATAAATATTTTGACAACATCAATCACGAACGGCTTAAACGACAGCTCAAACCCTACATAAAAAACAATTATCTTTTAGAATTAATATTTATGTTCATTAAAATGGGTTATGTAAAAGCCGATAACAACTGGCAAGAGCGTCATAAAGGAGTTCCACAAGGAGCTGTTCTATCTCCTTTGCTATCTAACCTATACTTAACACCACTTGACCAACGAATGAATGATAAAAATGTTGCATACGTGCGATACGCCGACGACTTTGTAATTTTTGCAAAAAAAGAAGAAAAAGCCCAAAATATATTAAATGAAACTGTTGCTTATATTCAAAAAAAATTACTGCTACAACTTAACGAAGGAAGTTATGTCAAACACACACAATACGGTTTTAAATTTTTAGGTGTTTGGATAAATCAAAACAATCTGACACTACCTGAAGCTAAAATCAATAAAATAAAAAAGAAACTCAAAAATAAATTTCAACATGACACTTATCCTGATAAGTATTTTGAAGAAATACAAGGAATAAGAAATTATTATGCCAAAATAGTTCCACAGCATATTTTATATCCTATTGATGAATATATCATTGAACTTTGGAAAAATAAACTTTCAAAAATTAGCGAATTAAAAACCAAAAAACAAATAAAAGAAGCAACTAAAGACTTGACATTTATTACTCGATTATATAATGCCAATGTCAACTCACATCGTAAAGAAATAGTAAATTTTGTTTATGAAATAAAACATCAAAAAAAAATTGAAACAGCTGAACAAGCTGTTAAAATGCGCAGAAAAATATATGAAGAAAAAGCTGTTGAAAATACCCATTTACAAATAGCAGGATTTGGCAAATCAATCGGGGTAAGTAAAAATCTCATCAGCATAAAAGAAAAAGGGAAAATAATTCAAAAATTATCTACAACCAATTTGCGCCATATCAGCATTTCTGCTAAAGGAGTAAGTGTGTCAACCGCATTCATCCGTTTTTGTACAAAAAATAATATTGTTGTCGATTTTATAGACAAAAAAGGAAAACCTTATGCTAAAATTCATCGTTTTGACAGTTTACATCCACAATTATGGCTTAAACAAATTGAATATGCCACTCAACCGAAAGGAAAAGAAATAGCCCGGAAAATTGTATTGGCAAAAATTAACAATCAAATAAAACTGATAAAATATTTTTCAAAATATGCAAAAAAAACAGAAAAAGACATTGCAAAAGAACTACCGGCTATACTCAAAACATTAGAACAAATAAAAGAAAAAGCAAAAAAAAGCTCCAAAGAAAATACAGATAACTACAAAGCATATCTCATGGGCTTGGAAGGAGCAGCAAGTGCACGTTATTGGCAATGGGTAGAACTAATGATTGATGAAGAAACCGATTTTAGTGGCAGGCACACCAAAGACGCTCAAGATTTAGTAAACCAAATGCTCAATTATGGCTATGCCATTTTATATAGATTGGTATGGAACAGCATAATAAAACACGGTTTACATTACGAAATAAGTTTTTTTCATGCTTATCGTAAAAATAAAGGGACCTTAATATTTGATTTAATAGAACCTTTCAGACAGCCGGTAGTGGACAGGGCTATCATTAGCTTAATAAACAAAAAAACAAAACTTGAAAATCCTGATAACATACTTTCAAAACCAACCATTGAAAAATTGGTTGATGCTGTTTACAAACGATTAACAGCCTTTGACAAATATAAAAAAGAACGAAATAGATTGATAGATATTATAGATAAACAAACTGAAGATTTAAAATCGTATTTACTGGGAAAAGAAAAAAAATTCACCGCATATAAAACAACAAAATGGTAATAAAATGAAAAATTTATATCTAATAGCCTATGACATTAGCAAAAATAAAATTCGAAATAAAATTGCAGACACTTTATCTCAATATGGAGAGCGCATCAATTTAAGTGTTTTTGAATGTATGTTAACACATGTTCAAATAAATAATTTAACAGAAAAATTGGAAGAAATAATTGAAAAAACAGATAGCATAAAAATATATTTTATATGTAGCACTTGTTATTCTAAAAGTCGTATATTAGGTCGAAAAGAATACCCCGGAGAAACAAACATATTTATCGATTAGAAAATGTAAAAATCATTTGCGAAAATCATATAACCGGCTAATTAGCTAAAAGTAAATAAAATAGCCAAAAACCAAATAAAAAATAAGAAAGAAAACACTGTCCAAATTTTCGCAAAAGACTAAAATGAATAAATTTTGCAAATCATTTGCGAAAAAACTATAAAAAGCGTTCATTGACATTACTGACAATCAATTAGTTACAAAAGTTCAAAAATTCAATAATTCGAAAATCAATATTTTACAGAATTATAAAAATAAACTTTCGAAAAAAATATTTTCAT
>JAADEE010000121.1 GCA_013153575.1 Chlorobiota bacterium | reverse complement strand
TTCAATACTAATTAATTTCCTCTTCTGTATTTATTTTAGTTACATACGATGCATACAAAAAAGCGGGAACTATTATAGAAATTGCAGATAAAACAAGTGATAAAAGTGAATCTAAAAATAAAACAACAATAGCGGCAATATCACTTTTTGAAATAAAACCTACAAATTGTGTTATTATTGAAGAAACTATCATTTCAGAAATTCCAACAACAAGTCCAAAAACTAATATTGTTCCAAAGGTAAACCACCAGTTACCTTTAATTAATTGTAAACTTCGCTTTACTGCACCAATTACCGGCACATCTTCAAAAATAATAATAAACGACAAAAGATACATTGATACTAAAACATAAATTGCCCATATAATTAAAAGGAAAAACACACCAAATGAAACAAGACCAATTAATGCAAAAATGAAAATACCAGAAAAAATCACTAAAGAAACAAACATTTGACCGGCAAAAACACTTGTGAAGTATTTAACAACTATTTTAAAAACATTGCTAATATTTACCGGCTCATTATGAAATTTTAATTTAATAATTGCACCAACTGATAAAATTGTTAAAATCTGTTGTAAAATGCTAAAACCTATTAAAACATAAAACTCATTTGGGATATTTGAAAAATCTTGAGTTTGAAACATATTTATAAGTTCACTCTCCAAAACATCTTGAGATTTAAACATAAAATAAATTCCATACAATGAAAATGGAAAAACAAAAACTAATAAAACATTAATTATTATTTTAATCTCACTTTTAAAAAACTTAAAAGTATCTTGAAAAATTTCTCCTAAATCTCTTTCTTTATAGAATTCCATAATTTAATATTTTTATTTATTTGAACCTTAAACAAATAATCTTCGTTTTTGACCAAAAATAAGCATTATTTCTCAAAAATAAGAATATAGTTTTTATTTACCTTATTGGTAGTCCCTGCGGGTTTTGAAAACCCGCAGGGACTTTTTCAATTCTGCTAGTTTTATTATTTTCCGATACAAAAATTAGCAAATATGTTTCCCAAAACCTCATCATTTGTGTATTCTCCTGTAATCTCACCAATGTGATTTAAAATCTCACGAATATCTTGTGCAATAAAATCACTTGATAAACCTGATGTTAAACCATCTTCAACACGTAATGTTGCATCATAAGCTTTTTGCAGAAGTTCTAAATGCCTTGTATTTGTTACAATTGTGCCCGATTTATCAATTTTAGAAAATTGTACAGCATCAGTTAAAGCATCTTTTAAAACAGAAATATTTTGCTTAAATTTTGCCGAAACTTCAATAGTTTTAAAATCATTGCAAGTATCGTTTTGTGCCTTTGCTTTATCAATTTTATTTATCAGAACAATTAGTTTTTTATTTTCAAGCTTTTCTGAAATCTCCGAAATTTTATTGCAAGAGTTTTTATCATTTGCATCAATCATATAAAGGACAATTTCTGCATTTTCAATTTTTTGCATTGTGCGTTCAATACCCAAATTCTCAATTGTATCATCGGTTTTTCGTATTCCTGCTGTATCAATAAATCTAAATAAAATTCCGTTAATCGACATTAAATCTTCAACAGCATCACGCGTAGTTCCTGCAATATTTGAAACAATTGCTTTTTCTTCGTTAAGAAGTGCATTCAGCAAAGTTGATTTGCCTACATTTGGCTCACCAACAATTGCAACAGGAATTCCTTTTTTTATTACATTGCCATATTCAAAAGAATAAATTAATTCTTCTGTTTTTTGTTTTATGTTTGCAATTAAGTTTTTAAGTTGTGTTCTGTCGGCAAATTCAACATCTTCTTCACTAAAATCAAGTTCAAGTTCAATTAATGAAATGAAATTTAAAAGTTCTGTACGAAGTTTTTGAAGGTCTGATGTAAAACCACCTCTCATTTGCCTAATTGCAACTTTATGTTCTGCTTTCGATTCGGCCGAAATTAAATCTGCAACAGCCTCGGCTTGTGAAAGGTCAAGTTTTCCGTTAAGAAATGCACGTTGAGTAAATTCACCGGGGTTTGCAGTTCTTGCTCCGTTTTTAATTAGCAAGTTTAAAATTTTTTGCTGGATATAAATTGAACCATGACATGAAATCTCAACAGAATTTTCTCCTGTGTATGATTTTGGTGCTTTAAATATTGAAACTAAAACCTCATCAATAATTTCATTATTTTCTTTAATATTTCCAAAATGGATTGTATATGCATCTTGCGTAATAAGTTTATTTTTTCCAAAGAAAACTTTATCAACAATTTTTATTGCATCTTCGCCCGAAAGGCGAATAATTGCAATTGCTCCGCTTCCTGCCGGTGTTGCAATTGCTGCTATGGTATCATTTATTAACATATTTTATTTTTAATATCAATCCCTGTGGGTTTTGAAAACACGCAGGGACTTTTTAAATTTAATCAAAATCAGCATCAAAGTCAACTAATCCTTTTTTATGAAAGTATATAAAATTTTCTAAATCTTCAAACCAACTTATAACTTCTTGCTTCTCAACATTTGTAATCTTATTGCTTAAAAATGCTCGATATGATGAAAATTGCCAATCATCAACACCATTAGTAAATCCATGACGCACAGGATTATAATGCAAATAATATACTAAATTACGCAAATACTCTTCTCCTTTTACTTCTATGCGTTTAAAGTCATCTTCAAACAATGAACCTCTCCTATTTTGTTGTTTATTATATGCTTTTGCATAAGCATTGAAAAAATTTCCAAAGTGTTTGCTTATTTGTAATGAAATCAATTCATTATTTTTTTGCCTGTTTGTAGATAACAGACCCTGCGGGTTTTGGAAACCCGCAGGGTCTTCCGCTTTATCTTTAAACTTTTCATATTTCTTCTTAAAAAAATCAAAAAGTTCATTATCATTTCTAACAGAAATTAAAAAATGAAAATGGTTTGGCATTAAACAATAGGCATAAGTTTTTGCAATAGGACTAATATACTCTGCATATTTTTGTAAAAAATATCTAAAATTATCATCATCTTTAAAAAGAACATCATCTCCAACTGCATGATTATAGATGTGATAAAATTTATTTGCTTCTATTGATATGCGTTTATTAGCCATTTTTCAGCTTATTTGTTAATCTTCAGTCCCTGCGGGTTTTGAAAACCCGCAGGGACTCCTGTCATCTACAAACTTAAATCATTTAAAACATCATCATCAACCAAATTAGGCAAAGTAACTTTTAAATTAGGACTTCTATCCATTTCGCGTTTTATTGCAAAAAGAGCCTCATCATTTCTAGCCCAACTTCTTCGTGCTATTCCGTTATTTACATCATAAAACAACATTCTTTTTAATCTTACTTCTGCTTCAGGTGTGCCATCAAGCAACATTCCGAACCCTCCGTTCATAACTTCACCCCAACCTACTCCACCACCATTGTGTATTGAAACCCAGGTTGCACCTCTAAAACTATCACCAATTACATTTTGTATTGCCATATCTGCCGTAAATTTACTGCCGTCATAAATGTTAGAAGTTTCACGATAAGGCGAATCTGTTCCGCTAACATCATGGTGGTCTCTGCCAAGAACTACTGCTCCAATTTTGCCTTCGGCAATAGCATCATTAAAGGCTTTTGCAATTTTCATACGTCCTTCTGCATCAGCATATAAAATACGTGCTTGAGAACCTACAACCATTTTATTTTTCTTCGCATCACGTATCCAAGTAATGTTATCTTGCATTTGCAATTTAATTTCTTCCGGTGAATTTTCCATAATTTCTTGAAGAACATTCATTGCAATTTGGTCGGTCATATCTAAATCTTCCGGTTTACCCGAAGTGCAAACCCAACGAAAAGGGCCAAAACCATAATCGAAACACATAGGTCCTAAAATATCTTGTACATAGGATGAGTATTTGAAATCAATATTATTTTCAGCCATAACATCAGCACCTGCACGTGATGCTTCAAGCAAAAATGCATTTCCGTAATCGAAAAAGTAAGTTCCTTTTGCAGTATGTTTATTAATCGCCGAAGCATGTCTTCGCAAACTTTCTTGAACTTTTTCTTTAAACAATTCAGGTTGTTCCTTAATCATTTTATTTGCTTCTTCGTAAGAAAC
>JAADEE010000116.1 GCA_013153575.1 Chlorobiota bacterium | reverse complement strand
ATTTAATTCTAATAAAATTTCAGCAAGTCGCTCTTTTACATTTTTTTGAGCAATATCTAAAATATATCTGTTAGCGTCCCCAAGTTCTTTGCATGATAGTTTCATAACACTCATTGCAAAGCCTGAATTTTCATTAATCATTTTTAAAAAATGTGCAACCGGAATAAAACAAATAGAACAATCTTCAACAACTTTTGCTGTTGTACAAGCAGGTTCTCCTGATAAAATTGCTCTAAAGCCAAAAATGTCATCTTTTTTAGAAAACCTTATTATTTGTTCTTTTCCATCATTGCCGGTTTTATAATGTTTAATAATGCCGGAACTTATGCAATAAACTCCGGTTACTCTATTATTTTCATTATAAATAATTTCACCTTTTTTATAAATGTTACAACTTTTTATATACGATAAGATATCAATTTCATCTTTTGTTAAATGCCTAAATATATCATTGTTTATAAAACAAGATTCACAAGTAGGTATTTCATTTTTATCTATCATATTTTAAAAAATTACACAAAAATAAGAATTTTACTTTTTTGATAGGTCTTTTTTTTAATTATTTTTGCAAAATAATAAATATATTAAAAATGAATAATATATTAACAAAATTAAAGATTTAAAATTAAAAAGTTGAAAAGATGACAGAATCAATAAAAACAAATTGGAAAGGAAAAATGGCTTTTGAGTGGGAGGTTAATGGTCATAAAATAATGATTGATGCAATGGAGAATGTTGGAGGAGAAAATAGAGGTCCTCGTCCGAAAACATTTATGCTTGCTTCGTTAGGAGGATGTACAGCAATGGATGTAATTTCAATATTAGGGAAAATGAGAGTTGCTGATTTGTTGGATGATTTTAATGTTAATGTATCTGGAGAGCTTACAGAAGAACATCCAAAGCATTTTATAGCAATGCATGTAGATTATATTTTTACTGCAAAAGATGGTGCAGAGTTACCAATGGCAAAATTAGAAAAAGCCGTAAGTTTGTCGGAAGATAGATATTGTGGGGTAAGTGAGGTATACCGAAAAGCCGGTATAAAAATGACTTCAAAAATTATTGTAAAATAATAAAAAAAGAGAGGTTTTAAAACCTCTCTTTTTTTATTAATATTCCCAAAAATCTCGTTTTTTGTTTAATTTTTCTGCTTCTCTTAAAGCTTCTTGTGAGAATGAACTTAAAAAAGAAGGATGTTGTTCAATTGCGTAAGAAATTTTCTCAACAATTTCTTCAACAGTTTCATTTTCATAATCAATTTCAAGAGGTTTCTTAATAACCATTGATTGCAAAATTCCTTTTTTCTTAATAAATAATCCTTTTTTATCAAAAGAACGTCTAAATCCATCTATAACAATAGGAATAACAATAGGTTTATATTGTTTAATAATATGTCCTGTTCCTTTTCTTATAGGTTTATATGGTTTTGTGGTTCCTTGCGGAAAAGAAATTACCCAACCATCGTTTAAAGCTTTTCCTATATTATCAGTATCTGAAGGATTAACAGGTCTTTTTACGTCTTTTCCTTTTTCTCTCCAAGTTCTTTGAACTGTTATAGCTCCTGCATAAGCAAATATTCTTGGTAATATACCGGTTTTCATAGTTTCTGTTGCAGCTACAAAATAAATATTTAACTTAGGTTTTCTTAAATAGTGAACAACATTTTTTAAATTGTTTTCATTGCCATATAAAGAAGCATTAAAAACATGTAACATTGCAGCAACATCAGCAAAATATGTTTGATGATTTGAAACAAACATTACGTTTCTGTCCGGCAAACTTCTAATTATTTCTGAACCTTCAATTTCTAATTGATTAAAACTATTGTATCTTCTATGCGAAATAAAACCCAATAAAGTAATTAAAAATCTTTTTAGAAATAAAGCTTGTCCAAAAATGTTTTGTTTGTATAATTTCATATATAATTTCAACTTAAATTTAAATATGCAAAAGTGTTATGTGTGCATAGTTTTTTCGTTAGCTGTTAGTCAATTACAAAATGTAAATATATAAACTATTTAATCTAAACTTATATTTTTTTTAAGAAATTGCCATTCTAAAATGTAATTTTACCTTTTGCGGAAAAAGTAATTGTTTAATAATAATTTGACTTACATTATTTTACAAAAGTAAATTTACCTTAGAAAAACGCTAAAAATAAAATCAAAATAAATATATTTGTAGTCTATTTAAAAAATATATAATTTAATAAAAACCTAAAAAATAAAATGGACAATTTAATTTACTATCTTCCCCTTGCCGGAATTTTTGGAATTATTTTTATGATTTTTAAATCAGCTTGGGTAAAAAAGCAAGAAGTAGGAACTGAAAAGATGGCAACAATTGCCAAAAACATTGCCGACGGTGCAATGGCATTTTTGAAAGCAGAATATAAAGTGTTATCTGTATTTGTTTTAGCAGTAGCAGTTTTATTAATTTTCAAAGGAAATTCAGAAAAATTATCTCATGCCTTTGTTGCATTATCTTTTGTTGTTGGAGCTCTAATGTCTGCTTTAGCAGGATTTATAGGAATGCGTATTGCAACAAAAGCAAATGTTAGAACTACAAATGCAGCAAGAACATCATTAAACAAAGCTCTTATTGTTGCTTTTTCCGGAGGTTCAGTAATGGGAATAGGAGTTGTTTCATTAGGAGTTTTAGGATTAAGCTTACTATTCATTATTTATAGTTTGTTTTTTGATGCAAGTTCACAAGATGGTTTAACAACAATTTTAAATGTAATTTCAGGATTTTCTCTTGGAGCATCATCAATTGCATTATTTGCTCGTGTTGGTGGAGGTATTTATACTAAAGCTGCTGATGTAGGAGCTGACCTTGTTGGAAAAGTTGAAGCAGGTATTCCTGAAGATCATCCATTAAACCCTGCAACAATTGCAGATAACGTTGGAGATAATGTTGGCGATGTTGCCGGTATGGGGGCTGATTTGTTTGAGTCATTTGTAGGTTCAATAATTGCAACTATGGTTTTAGGTGCGGTGTTTTTTAATTTACCTGAATTTTCAAGTTTTAAAATTGGAGCAGTAATGCTTCCATTAGCACTTGCAGCAATGGGTATTTTAATTTCAATTTTTGGAACTTTCTTTGTAAAAGTTAAAGAAGGAGGAAATCCACAAACTGCATTAAATATTGGTGAATTTCTTTCAGCAGGATTGATGATTGCAGTTTCTTATTTTATGATTAATGCTTTCTTACCTGAAAAATGGGATTTAAATGGAACAGAATATACATCAATTGGTGTTTTTATTGCTACAATTGTTGGATTAGTTGCAGGTTTAGGTGTTGGAAAAATAACAGAATATTACACAGGAACAGGAACAAAACCTGTTATTAGTATAGTAGAGCAATCAATTACAGGTCCTGCAACAAATATAATAGCAGGTTTAGGTGTTGGAATGATGAGTACAGCAGTACCTATCCTTTTAATTGCAGCAGCAATAATTTTATCTTTTAACTTTGCAGGTTTATACGGAATTGCAATTGCAGCTGTTGGAATGCTTGCAAATACAGGAATACAATTAGCTGTTGATGCTTATGGACCAATATCAGATAATGCCGGTGGTATTGCTGAAATGGCAGAATTGCCAAAAGAAGTTAGAGGACGAACTGATAAATTAGATGCTGTTGGAAATACTACTGCCGCAATTGGTAAAGGATTCGCAATTGCTTCTGCTGCATTAACTGCATTAGCGTTATTTTCAGCTTATATGCAACAAGCAAATATTGTTTCAATTGATATTTCTAAATCAACAATTATGGCAGGATTATTAGTTGGAGGAATGCTTCCATTCGTATTTTCTGCACTTTCAATGAATGCTGTTGGTAGAGCTGCAATGTCAATGATACAAGAAGTTCGTCGTCAGTTTAAAGATATTCCTGCATTAAAAGATGCATTAGCAGTAATGAAAAAATATGATGGAGATATTTCAAAAGCAAGTGATGATGAAAAAGCAATTTTTGATAAAGCTGATGGAGTTGCTGAATATGAAAAATGTGTTGATATTTCAACAAAAGCATCTATTCGAGAAATGGTTGTGCCGGGTTTACTTGCAATTATAACACCGGTTGCTGTTGG
>JAADEE010000200.1 GCA_013153575.1 Chlorobiota bacterium | reverse complement strand
CAAAAACATTGTTAGTAAATATTACAAGAGCTGTAATCATTAATATTGATATAATCTTTTTCATTTTATTTTATTTTATAAGTTTTCAATTAAATTATCTAATTCTTTATTAATATCTTCAGATTTTCTTTCAAGTTCTTCTGATCTTAAATCTATTTCTTCATCAGTAAGTTTAATTGTAGCATCGTCTTCATTAGCAGTTTTTTGTGTTACTTCTGTTGTGTCATTGTTAATTGGGGTTTCTTTACTCTCTGCGTTTTCATTTGATTCACAGCTGTATAAAAAAGCTGATAAAGCAAATACAAATAATAATTTCTTCATTTTATAAAAGTTTTTTAATTAATAAATAGTTTGAATTATATGTAAATATAATAATTTTTATCTACGGTTTAAATAAATTGATAAATAATAAAGTAAAGATGATAGTGCACCAATTGCAGCAACAACATAAGTTCTTGCAGCCCATTTTAAAGCATCTTTTGCTCCTTCGTATTCTTGTGGAGTTAGCATCCTTGCATTTTCTAGCCATTCTAATGCTCTGTCGCTTGCATTATATTCAACAGGTAAAGTTATTATAGAAAATAAAACAGATATTGCAAAGAATATTATTCCTATTAAAAGTAATTGAGGAAAAGTATTTATTAAAAATATTCCTCCCATTATTGCAAATTGTGCAATCCTACCTGTAAAGTTAAGTGTAGGTACCATTTTAGAGCGTAGTTGTAACCAAGAATATCCTTTTGCATGTTGTATTGCATGTCCACATTCATGTGCAGCAACTGCCGCCGCCGCAGCATTTCTTTGGCTGTAAACAGCTTCACTCAAATTTACAGTTTTTTTACTTGGGTTGTAATGGTCTGTTAGTTGTCCTCTTGTAGATATAACTTGTACGTCATAAATTCCGTGGTCGGCTAACATTTTTTCAGCAATTTCTTTTCCGGATAAACCGTTTTGAAGCCTTATTTGTGAGTATTGTTTAAATTTATTTTTTAATTTCCTTTGCACGAAACCTCCTATAATGGCAATTGCAGCAGAAATTATATAAGCAAACATCATAATTGTACTATTTTTATGAAAAATATGAACAAATATACGTTAGAACTATTAAAAAAACAAAACTTATAAGTTTTAATTATTTCTTTATTAGGTAGTTGGATATTATCTTGTTATATTACAATAATTTTAAAAAAAGACTTGTAACAATTACAAGCCTTTTTTTAGATTAAATTTTATGAACTTCTTCAACTTTTGCAATTCCTAATTTAATTGCTTCTTCATTCATAGGTATCATATGGTGATGTCTTTCCGGTAATGATTTTTTAAGACCTTTTAAAACATTTTCCATTTCAACTACAGGCTTTAATTTTAGGAATGCTCCAAGTACAATCATATTAAAAGTTTTTGAGCTTTTCATTTTTGAAGCTTCAAATGCAGCATCAATTTTATATATGTTTATGTCTTTTCTTGTTGGAGGATGAATTATTCCATTAGGATCGTAAAGTAAAATTCCTCCCGGTTTTACTGATTTCTCAAATTTATCTAATGAGGGTTGATTTAATACAATTGCAGTATCAAAATCTCGTAAAACCGGAGAACTAATTCTTTCATCACTAAGAATAACTGTTACATTTGCTGTCCCTCCTCTCATTTCAGGTCCGTAAGATGGCATCCAACTTACTTCTTTATCTTGCATAATTCCGGAATAGGCAAGTATTTTTCCCATTGAAAGTACACCTTGTCCGCCAAATCCTGCTATAATAATTTCTTCTGTCATTTTTTTTAATTTTTAGGTTTGATATTATCCCTTAATATCTCCAAGAGGAAATACAGGAAGCATATTTTCTTCTAACCATTCGTTAGATTTTACAGGTGACATTTTCCAACCTGAATTACAGTTAGATACAATTTCAACAATTGAAAGGCCTTTTTTATCTTTTTGGTTTTCAAAGGCTTTTCGTATTGCTTTTTTTGCTTTTCTAACTAAACCAGGTTTGTGAACAGCCTGACGTGTTGCATAACAAACGCCCGGTAATGTTGCCATCATTTCTGTAATTTTAATAGGATGACCTGTCATTCCTAAATCTCTACCATAAGGTGAAGTTGATGATTTCATGCCTCCAAGAGTTGTAGGAGCCATTTGTCCTCCGGTCATTCCGTAAATACCATTATTAATGAAGATTATAACAATGTTTTCTCCACGGTTACAGGCATGTATTGTTTCATTTGTACCAATTGCAGCCAAATCACCATCACCTTGGTAGGTAAAAACAAATTTATCAGGATAAAGTCTTTTTATTCCTGTTGCAACAGCAGGAGCTCTACCGTGTGCTGCTTGTTGCATGTCAATATTCATGAAGTCATAAGCAAGTACTGAACATCCAACAGGAGCAATGCCTATTGCTTGGTCACCAACTCCCATTTCTTCAAGAACTTCCATTGTAATTCTATGTGCTACTCCGTGTCCGCAACCAGGACAATACGAAAGATGTGCATCGGTCATTAACTTTGTTTTTTCAAAGACTAATGTGCCGTTTTTTATTATTTCTTCGGGTGTTATATTGTTTGACATAATTTTTTGCATTTTTATTTAATAAATTTTTCTTCTAAAGCTTCAAGAACTTCATCAGGAGAGTGAATCATTCCTCCAAAACGACCGTAATGTTCAACAGGAACTTTTCCGTTAACAGCAAGTTTAACGTCTTCAACCATTTGCCCTGTGCTAAGTTCAACAGAAAGTATTCCTTTTACATTATCTGCCATTTTATTAATTTCTTCCGAAGGGAAAGGCCAAAGGGTAATAGGTCTTAAAAGTCCTATGTTAATTCCTTTTTCTTTACCAAGTTGAATCGTTTTTTGGCAAATTCTTGCACTTGAACCATAAGCAACTAATAAATAATCAGCATTTTCGCAATTTATTTTCTCAAAACGAACTTCATTTTTCTCAACTTTTCTGTATTTTGCTTGTAGCTTTTGGTTGTGTTTTTCTTGTCTTTCAGATTTTAATTCTAATGAAGTTATTATGTTTCTTTCAGAAGGTTTATGTCCTATTGTTGCCCAATTTCCATATTTTTCTCTGATTTCTTCGTCAGTTAGTCTTGGTTTTTGGGGTTTAAGATATACTTTTTCCATCATTTGCCCGATTAAACCATCTGAAAGTATCATTACAGGGTTTCTGTATTTGAATGCTAATTCAAAACCATCTTCAACAAAATCGGCCATTTCTTGAACTGATGCAGGGGCTAAAACGATAAGTTTATAATCTCCATGTCCGCCACCTTTTACAGTTTGAAAATAATCTGCTTGTGAAGGTTGTATTGTTCCTAAACCAGGGCCTCCACGAACAACATTAAGCATCACACATGGAAGTTCTGAACCTGCTAAATATGAAATTCCTTCTTGTTTAAGGCTTATACCTGGACTTGATGATGATGTAACAGCTTTTTTACCTGCACCTGCAGCACCATAAACCATATGTATAGCTCCGATTTCACTTTCTGCTTGTAGTACAACCATTCCTGTTCTTTTGTGTGGTTCTTCAAGCATTAAATATTCAATAACTTCAGATTGGGGTGTTATAGGATAACCAAAATAAGCATCAACTCCCTCTCTTATAACTGCTTCGGCAAATGCTTCATTGCCTTTCATTAATTTTAATTCTTTCATTCTCTGTTTGAAGTTTTAGTTAAACTGATTCTTTTTGAGGTTTGTATCTATAAACTGTTATGCACATATCCGGGCATACTAATGAACAGTTCATACATGCTATGCATGCTTCATGATTTTTAGGAAATGCAGGATTGTATCCTTTTCCGTTAACTTCTTTATTTAAGGCAATAACATTAGTAGGACATGCTACTACGCAAAGATCACAGCCTTTACATCGTTCGGTGTCTACAACTATTGCTCCTCTTATTTTTGCCATAATATTGTATATTTTTGTTGTATAAAGATTAATATTTTTGTTTATTATTTGGAATTATTCCAAATAATAAAAACATTCAAATTTACAAAAAATAGCTTAAATAATTTAATGTTAGAGGATGTTTTTGAACAAGTTGTATTTGTTAAAAGCCAATAAAAGAAAAACTTCTTTATGGAATGTATATTTTTA
>JAADEE010000242.1 GCA_013153575.1 Chlorobiota bacterium | reverse complement strand
TTACTAATTCTTTCAAGTTTTTTAATCACGGGTAAGTTACTACTTTTGTCGTATTTGACAGCTATTTTAATATATTCTCTTACGCCTTCTTTGTCAAATTTATAACTTAAAATAAAACCTTGATCAAATAAGATTTTGGTCATTTCTTTTTTTAATTTTGACGAAGGAATCGTTACAACTTTATGTCCTGCACTTTGTGCGTTTCTAATTCTAGTTAGAAAATCTGCTATTGGATCTGTATTCATTTCTCTTTGTTTTTAAGTTTACCAACTGGCTTTTTTAACACCTGGTATTAATCCTTGGTTAGCCATTTCTCTAAAAGTTACACGAGAAATTCCAAAAGTTCTCATATATCCTCTGGGACGTCCTGTTAATTTACATCTGTTGTGCATACGAATAGGTGATGCATTTTTGGGTAACTTTTGTAAACCTTCATAATC
The DNA here is from genome assembly GCA_013153575.1 of Chlorobiota bacterium. Classification (GTDB taxonomy): domain Bacteria; phylum Bacteroidota; class Bacteroidia; order Bacteroidales; family JAADGE01; genus JAADGE01. The sequence continues at coordinate 3,710 of JAADEE010000242.1, read as the reverse complement.
TCCCGCTTCTAATAAAGCTTTTCTCTTTGCAGCGTATTTTGCAACAGTTTTAGCACGTTTTACCTCACGGGCTTTCATTGATTCTTTAGCCATATTATTTTTTCTTTTTAAATGGTAAACCTAGTTCAGTTAATAAAGCTTTTGCTTCTTTATCGGTTTGGGCAGTAGTTACAAAAGTAATGTCCATACCATTAATTTTATTGATTTTATCAAAATCAATTTCAGGGAAAATAATTTGTTCTGTTACGCCCAAATTATAATTTCCTCTACCATCAAAGCCATCAGCTTTAATTCCTTGAAAATCTCTTACACGCGGTAAAGCAATAGTAATTAATCTATCAAGAAATTCATACATTTTATCTTTTCTTAAAGTAACTTTGGCTCCGATAGGCATGCCTTTTCTCAGTTTAAAAGCAGCAACATCTTTCTTAGAAATAGTTGCAATTGCTTTTTGACCTGTGATCATGTTTAATTCTTCGACTGCATAGTCAACTAATTTTTTATCGGTAACGGCATCACCTACACCTCTACTTACTACAATTTTAGTAAGTTTAGGAGCTTGCATAACGCTTTTATAGCCAAATTCGTTCATCAATGATTTGATGATACGTTCTTTATATTCTTGTTCTAATCTTGGTGTATAGTTCTTCATGACTTAAATAACTTCTCCTGATTTTTTTGATACTCTCACTTTCTTACCATCTTTCATTTCATAACCGACACGGGTAGCATTACCTTTTTTGTCAACTATTGCAACGTTAGAGATATGCATTGGAGCTTCTTTCTCTTCGATACCGCCTTGAGGGTTTTCTGCACTTGGTTTAACATGTTTTTTAATCATGTTACGATTAGCAACGATAACTCTATCTTTATCTTTAATAATCTTAAGTACTTCACCTTTCTTTCCTTTATCTTTACCGGTTAGGATTACTACCTGATCTCCGGTTTTAATTTTAAACTTTTTCATTATACTTAGATTTTATAAAACCTCAGGGGCTAATGATACAATTTTCATAAACTTTTTATCACGCAACTCTCTGGCAACCGGGCCAAAAACACGTGTTCCTTTCATCTCACCATTGGTATCGAGTAAAACAATTGCGTTGTCTTCAAATCTGATATATGATCCATCAGCTCTTCTTACTTCTTTTTTTGTTCTTACTACAACACCTGTTGCAACAGCACCTTTTTTGATACTACCGTTTGGTGTAGCTACTTTTACAGCAACAACTACTTTGTCACCTAATGAAGCATATCTTTTTTTAGTTCCGCCTAAAACGCGAATTACCAATGCTTCTTTGGCGCCTGTATTATCTGCTACTTTAACTCTTGATTCTTGTTGTACCATAATTATTTAGCTCTTTCTAAAATTTCAACTAGTCTCCATCTTTTGGTTTTACTCAAAGGACGAGTTTCCATAATTCTTACTTTATCACCTACTTTACACTCATTTTTTTCGTCATGAGCTACGTATTTTTTTGTTTTGTGAACAAATTTTCCGTAAAGGGGGTGTTTCATTCTTTTAACTTCGGAAACGACAATGGTTTTATCCATTTTATCCTTGGTAACTAAACCAATACGTTCTTTTCTTAAATTCCTTGTTATATTTTCCATTTCCTATATTTCTTTTAGTTACCTCTTTGGTTTAATTCCGTCATCATTCTGGCAATCGTCTTTCTTACATTACGGATTTCCATCGGGTTTTCTAATGGTGTTACAGCGTGACTTAATTTTAAGCTGGCGTATTTTTTCTTGTTATCAGCTAAAGCTTCATTAAGCTCAGCTAAATCCATTTTTCTTATTTCAGATATTTTCATAATTCTCTAAATTTTATTGAAATTCTGGTGCTATAATAAACTTCGTTTTTACAGGAAGTTTTTGAGCTGCCAATCGAAGTGCTTCTTTGGCAACTTCTAACGGCACACCGTCAACTTCAAATAAAACTTTACCAGGTCTCACTACTGCAGCCCAATACTCTACATTACCTTTACCTTTACCCATCCTTACTTCTAAGGGTTTTTTGGTGATAGGCTTATCCGGAAATATCTTAATCCATAATTGTCCTTCCCTTTTCATATAGCGGGTTGCGGCAACACGGGCAGCTTCTATTTGTCTTGAAGTCATCCAAGTAGACTCCAATGATTTAATACCATAAATGCCATAAGCCAAACGGTGTCCTCTTGAAGAATTTCCTTTCATTCTACCTTTTTGCTGCTTACGATGTTTATATCTTTTTGGTTGTAACATTATTTTACAATTTTAAATATAAATTATTTTCTTCTTCTATTTCCACGTGATCTTCGGTCATCTTTTTTAGATAAACCAACCATTGGCGAAAGATCTCTCTTACCGTATACTTCTCCTTTCATAATCCATACTTTTACGCCTAAACGACCGTAAGTTGTATGTGCTTCTTCTAGGGCATAATCAATATCTGCTCTAAATGTTGAAAGTGGAATTCTACCATCTTTATATCCTTCAGAACGAGCCATTTCTGCACCATTTAATCTTCCGGAAATAAGAACTTTAATACCTTCGGCATTCATTCTCATTGTTGAAGCGATTGCGCTTTTGATTGCTCTTCTGTACGAAATACGATTTTCAATTTGGCGGGCAATATTTTGTGCCACCAATGTTGCATCTAATTCCGGTCTCTTAATTTCAAATACATTTACTTGAACATTTTTTCCTGTCAACTTAGCTAGCTCACCTTTAAGTTTATCAACCTCTGACCCTTGTTTTCCGATAATAATACCCGGACGTGAAGTCGTGATGGTTACAGTAATTAATTTTAGTGTTCTTTCGATGATTACTTTTGAAATATTAGCTTTTGGTAACCGTGCTTTAATATATTCTCTGATTTTATAATCTTCTGCTATTTTATCACCATAGTCTTTTCCACCATACCAGTTAGAATCCCATCCTTTAATGATTCCTAATCTGTTTCCTATTGGATTTGTTTTTTGTCCCATACTGCTTGAAATTAACTATTTTTTTCTCCTAAAACTATGTTTATCTTACTTGATCTTTTTCTGATACGGTGTGCTCTTCCCTGTGGTGCAGGCTGAATACGTTTTAACATACCTTTTTGATCAACTGAGATTTCTTTGATATACAATCCTGCATCTTCGATATCGCGATCCGGATTTTTTACTTCCCAATTAGCAATGGCGCTAATTAAGAGTTTTTCAATAACTGAGGCACTTTTATTAGCGGTAAATTTTAACACCCCTAGCGCCATAGCAACATCCATACCGCGTACTAAATCAACCACAATTTTGGTTTTTTTAGCCGAAACGCCATGGTTGTTTAAACTTGCAAAAGCAATTTTTTTCTTATTTTCTTTAATGGCTTCTGCCATCAAGCGTTTTCTTTGTCCCATAATCCTTATTTTTTGCCTTTATTCTTTCTATCAGCACCATGACCTCTAAAGGTTCTGGTTGGCGAAAATTCTCCTAGTTTATGTCCTACCATATTCTCAGTAATATATACCGGAATAAATTGGCGTCCGTTATGTACTGCTATTGTTTGTCCAACAAAATCAGGAGTAATCATTGATGCTCTTGACCATGTTTTAACAACAGTTTTCTTTCCAGATTCTTGACTTGCAATAATCTTTTTCTCTAATTTATAATGAACATAAGGTCCTTTTTTTAACGATCTAGCCATATCTTATTTCTTTCTACGTTCAATTATGTACTTGTTACTAT
>JAADEE010000244.1 GCA_013153575.1 Chlorobiota bacterium | reverse complement strand
AAAAAACAGATTATAATAATTGGCAAGTCGATTTTAGTAAGGATAATGATTTTTTAACAAGTGCAAGTTCAATTTATTTATATAATTACCACGACGAAACAAAACCCGCAATAAATACATATTTCTTTACTGACAGAGCAATTTACCGTCCGGGGCAAACAGTTTATTTTAAAGGTATTACAATTAAAAACAATAAAGATAAACATGAAATTTTAACAAAGTTCAAACAAAAAGTAACTTTATATGATGTTAACAACCAAAAAGTTGCAGAATTAAACCTTATAACAAATAAGTATGGCACTTTTAGTGGAAGTTTTAATATTCCGCTTGGTTTAATAAATGGACAATTTTATATTTCATCAAATTACGGAAATAAATATTTTTCAGTTGAAGAATATAAACGCCCAAAATTTGAAGTTGAAATGTTACCATTTAAAGGTAACTATATGCTAAATGATGAAATTGAAATTGAAGGAAAAGCAACAAGTTACTCAGGTGCACCTATTTCAGAAGGAAAAGTTACATATCATATCACCCGAACACCAAAATGGCGAGGATGGTGGTATTGGTCTATGCCTTCACAATCTGTTGAAATTGCTCATGGTGAAGCAATTACTGATGAAACAGGTAAGTTTAAAATAAAGTTTAAAGCATTGCCTGATTTAAGTTTACCAAAAAATGAATTTACATATTTCCGGTATGAAATTGAAGTTGATGTTATGGACTTAAATGGTGAAACTCAAAGCACATCAAGAGGTATTAATGTTGGTTACAGAGCTTTGCAAGTTAGTTTACCATTGCCAAAGCAAATTGATAAACACATTAATGAAATTGACACAACTGAAAAATTTGTATATAAAATAAATACTCAAAACCTAAATGGTGAGTTTATTGAAGCATCAGGCAATATTAAAATATTTAAGCTAAAAGATAATCCTCAAATTTTTAAATCAAAACTTTGGGAAAAATCCGACAAACATTTATACTCAAAAGAAGAATATTATAAATTACTTCCTCATAATGTTTTTGATGACGAAAATGAACTAACAAAACTTGAAAAAGAAAAGGAAGTTTTTTCTTCTCAATTTAATACAAAAACAAATAAAGAAGTTGACCTTAACAAAATCAAGAAATTTACATCAGGTTATTATGTTGCAGAAATAACTTCAAAAGATGCATTCGGCAACAAAGTAAGCAACAAACATTTCTTTATGATTTATTCTCATAATGAAAAAAATATGCCGGTTAAATTAGCAAATTTATTCATTCCTGTTGATAATTTTTGCGAACCCGGTGAAGATGCAACTTTCTTAATAGGAACAAGTTACAAAAGCACAAAAATTGTATATCAAATTGAACATAAAGGAAAAATTATTTCGCAAAAAATTCTTAAAATTAATGATGAACAAAAGCTAATTAAAATTCCTGTTAAAGAAGAATACAGAGGAAACTTTTCGGTACATTTTATTTTTATGAAAGAAAACCGATTGTATAATTCTAGCTCTGTTGTTTTTGTGCCTTACACAAATAAAAAATTGGATATTGAATTTATGACTTTCCGTGATAAATTATATCCGGGGCAAAAAGACGAATGGAAAATTAAAATAAAAGGAAAAAAAGGCGAAAAAGTTATGGCAGAAATGCTTGCAACTTTATATGATGCTTCGCTTGACCAATTTAGGGCAAACTCATGGAATTTTAGTATTTACAATTCTTATTATACAAGATGTTCTTGGCAATCAAACACATTTTCAACTGAAAACTCATCACTTATAAAAGAAAATCTTGACGTTTCTTTTTATGCAAAAAACTTGTATTACGACCACTTTAATTGGTTTGGTTTTTCATATTATAACGGGCTCAGAATAAGAGGTGCTGTTAGTTTAATAAAAAAAGCAGGAGGTCCTGTTGCAAAAAGTTCAAGTATTGACTTTTATGAAGAAGATGAAGAAATTGCACCATCGCCATTAATGGAAGAAGCAAAAGATATGGATGATAAAATTCCAACAGAAAATATAATTGAGAATAATAACACATCTAAAACAACAGAAGATTTTTCAAACGTAAAAGTAAGAACAAACTTTAATGAAACTGCTTTTTTCTATCCTCATTTAGAAACAAATGAAAATGGCGAAGTAATTATAAGTTTTACAATTCCTGAAAGCTTAACCAAATGGAAGATGATGGGATTTGCAACTACGCAAGATTTAAAATATGGTTTCATTAATGAAGAACTTGTTACGCAAAAAGACCTTATGTTAATGCCAAATTCACCGCGTTTTTTCCGTGAATTTGATAAAATTACTTTCCCTGTTAAAATAAGCAACATTTCAAAAGAAGATATTAACGGACAAGTTAAACTTGAATTTTTTGATGCAATTACAATGAAGCCTATTGATAATATCTTCGTAAAAAACGAAAATATGCAAAAAGACTTTTCTGTTAAAGCAGGAAGTAATACATTGGTTTCATGGAAATTAGAAATACCCGAAGGTTTGGGTGCAGTAACTTACAAGGTTGTTGCAAAATCGGATAAGTTTTCTGATGGTGAGCAAAAACCTGTTCCTGTTCTTACAAACAAAATGTTGGTTACCGAAAGTATGCCACTTCCTGTAAGAGGAAAAGGAAAAACAGAATTTAAATTTGAAAAGTTAATAAATTCAGGAAAATCAAGCACAATTCGAAATCATAAATTAACTTTGGAATTTACTTCAAATCCTGCTTGGTATGCAGTTCAATCATTACCATATTTAATGGAATACCCTTATGAATGCACAGAGCAAACTTTCAGCAGATTTTATGCAAACAGCATTGCTTCGCATATTGCAAATTCAAACCCAAAAATTAAACGAGTTTTCGATGCTTGGAAACAAGCAGATGCAGGTGCATTAATTTCAAATCTTGAAAAAAATCAAGAACTAAAAGCTGTTCTTTTAGAAGAAACACCTTGGGTACTTCAAGGTAAAAATGAAACCGAGCGCAAAAAACGTGTTGGTCTTCTTTTCGATTTGAATAAGATGGGTAATGAACTTGCAAGAGCATTGAAGAAGGTACAAAAAGCACAAAAATCAAACGGTGCTTGGCCTTGGTTTAATGGTATGCCTGAAAGCAGATACATAACACAGCACATAGTTACAGGTATGGGACATCTTGATAAACTTGGAGTAAAAACAGTAAGACAAGATGCAAAAACTTGGAAAATGATAAAAAATGCAATAGCATATTTAGATGTTAAAATTAAAGATGATTATAAATGGTTGAAAAAACACTACAACGAAAAAGAGCTGAAAGACAACCATTTAAGTAGCATTGCAATTCAATACCTTTACGGAAGAAGTTATTTTAATGATATTCAAATACCTAATGCATCAAAAGAGGCTTATGATTATTATGAAGGGCAAGCAAAAAAATATTGGCTTTCACAAAGTAAATATATGCAAGGAATGATTGCTCTTTCACTTCACAGAAACGGAGAAACAAAAGTTCCTGCCGACATTATAAAATCATTAAAAGAAAAATCAATCGACCATAAAGAAATGGGAATGTATTGGAAAGATAATGTTGCAGGTTGGTATTGGTATCAAGCACCGATTGAGCAACAAGCACTTATGATTGAGGCTTTTGATGAAGTTGCAAATGACCAAAAATCAGTAAACGACATGAAAATTTGGTTGCTAAAACAAAAACAAACGCAAGATTGGAAAACAACCAAAGCAACCACCGAAGCAGTTTATGCTTTGCTTATGCGAGGAACTGATTGGCTTGTAAGTGATAAGCAAGTAAAAATTGAAATTGCAGGCAAACATATTGACCCTACAAAACTTGATAATGTGAAAGTTGAAGCAGGAACAGGCTATTTTAAAACTTCATGGAGTGGTACAGAAATTAAACCTGAAATGGGAAATGTTTCCGTAACAAAATATGATGAAGGTGTAAGTTGGGGAGCATTATATTGGCAATATTTTGAGAACTTGGATAAAATTACCGTCCATGAAAAAACACCACTTAAACTTAAAAAGAAGTTATTTATTGAACGGTTAACTGAAAAAGGAAAAGTTATTGAGCCTATTTCTGAAAATGCAAAACTTAAAATTGGTGATAAAATTATTGTTAGAATTGAACTTCGGGTTGACAGACGTATGGAATATAT
>JAADEE010000211.1 GCA_013153575.1 Chlorobiota bacterium | reverse complement strand
ACATCTTCTAAAAGAACAGAAGTTATACCGATTCCTAAGATTAGTGCCAAACTTTTTCTTAATTTTTTGTAATTTGGAGAAAAAGTTTCGATTTTGTTTTTTCTATAAACATTTATGAATATGTATATTAAGAAAACTGTTATAAGCCCAAAAACTAGAAATCGTGAATATTTTAAAAAACTTGGTGTAATATTTATTAATACACCAAGTAAAATAATAAGTTCATTTAACATTAAAATAAATTGTTGAAGTGAAAAAGTAATAATCATTCCAAAAGCAATCCAAATAATATAAAAATGCTCTTTAATATATTTCATTTTTTAATAGAATATTTTTACACCAAAACCTTACCCGTCATTTCTTTAGGAATTTTCATATCCATAATGTGTAAAAGTGTTGGTGCAACATCTGCCAAAATTCCGCTTTTAATTTCAGAATAATCATTATCAACTAAAATGCAAGGAACAGGGTTTAATGAATGTGCAGTATTAGGCGAACCATCAGGGTTTACGGCATTGTCAGCATTACCATGGTCTGCAATTATCATTACCGAGTAATTATTTTCTTTTGCTGTTTCAACAACAGTTTTTACATTCTCATCAATTGCTTTTACAGCTTTTAAAATTGCTTCATAAATTCCTGTATGACCAACCATGTCGCCGTTTGCAAAGTTAAGAACAATTAAATCATGTTCTTGCTTTTTTAACTCTGCAACAAGTTTTTCGGCAACTTCATATGCACTCATTTCCGGTTTTAAATCATAGGTTGCAACTTTGGGTGAAGGAACAAGAATTCTTTTTTCTCCTTCAAATTCAGCATCTTGCCCACCAGAAAAAAAGAATGTTACATGAGCAAATTTTTCTGTTTCGGCAATTCTTAGTTGTTTTTTACCGGCTTTTGAAACTACTTCCCCAATTGTGTTTTTTACGTTTTCTTTATCGTAAATTACTTTTATGTTTTTGAAGTTTTCATCATAGCGTGTCATTGTAAGGTAGTGCAAATCAAACTTATGCATACCATGTTCAGGCATATCTTCTTGCGTAAGCACAGTTGTTATTTGTCTTAATCTATCTGTTCTGAAATTAAAGCAAATGACTACATCTTCGTCTTTTATTAAACCCAAAGGTTCATTTTTATCATTAACAAAAACAACAGGATTAATAAATTCATCGGTAAAACCTGCTTCATAAGATTTTTCAATTGCATCAATAACGTTTGTTGATTTTTCACCAACACCTGCAGTCATTAAGTCATAACCTTTTTTAATTCTGTCCCAACGTTTATCTCTGTCCATTGTGTAGTATCTGCCAATAAGACTTGCAATTTTTCCGTTAGAGGTTTCTAGGTGGTTTACAAGTTCTTGCAAGTATCCTTTTCCACTATGAGGGTCTGTGTCTCTACCATCGGTAATTGCATGAATGAATACATCTTTTAAGCCATATTCTTTTGTAATATCACAAAGTTTGTAAAGGTGTTTTTGTGAAGAATGAACTCCTCCATCAGAAACTAATCCTAAAAAATGAACAGCTTTATTGTTTTCTTTTGCATATTGAAATGCTTCTGTTAAAACAGGATTTTTGCTAATTGAGTTATCTTCAACAGCTTTGTTAATTTTTACTAAGTCTTGATAAACTATTCTTCCTGCACCAATATTAAGGTGCCCAACTTCTGAGTTGCCCATTTGTCCTTTTGGTAAACCTACATTTTCTCCATCTGTAAGAAGTTGAGAATTAGGATAGTTAGCCATTAGGCTGTCGATATATGGTGTGTCTCCTTGACTTATAACATCGGCTTTGGTTTTGTTTCCAAGTCCCCAGCCGTCAAGTATCATTAATAATGTTTTTTTACTCATTTTATATTTTTTATGCTCTTAATTTTTTAAAGAGTCTATTGATAATTTAATTCTTTTTTTTCTGTAAATTTTTTAATTTCTTTATATTTTCTTTTTCCTTTGTATGTATATGAAAGTAAAGCTTCGCCTTCATACTTATACGGAACTTTATATTTTTTGTTTATATTAATATCATCTTTTCTGACAATTGGCATTGGTTTTCTTTTTTGTACTCTATCATTTACCATAATTGTAATAGTATCTCCTTTTGAGAAAAGGTTATTTCTCATTTTTTTACCTTTTTGGAAAGAGTAAACTTTAAAATATTTATTACCTATCCAAAGTCTGTCAAAAATTAATTTGTCAGAACCTACATTAGGAACAATTGTAAGTTCATATTTAGTTCCATATCCGGCAGCTTCAACACCAGCATGCCATTTTTGAGATGTAGCTTCAACTATTTCAAATTTGTTTATGCAAAAAAAACAAGCAAATATTGTAGCAATTGATAATGTTTTCATAATTTTTAAATTTAAAGGGTTGCAAAACTATTTATTTAATATATCAAAACAAAGATTTAGCCAAAGTTTATGCTCATTTGTTTATCAAGTAGTTTGAATGATTTTCTGTGAAATTCTGTTATTCCATATTCAGAAATTGCTTTTCTGTGTATTTTGGTTGGGTATCCTTTATTTTTTTTCCAATCATAAACATTATATTGTTCATGAATTTTAATCATATAGTCATCTCGGAATGTTTTTGCAAGTATTGATGCTGCAGCTATTGACATATATTTGCCATCGCCTTTTATAACACAGGTGTGTGGAATGTTTTTGTGTTTTTTAAATCTGTTGCCATCAATTAAAAGATGTTCGGGTTTTACTTTTAGATTATCAACTGCAATTTGCATTGCTTTTATTGATGCATTAAGGATGTTAATTTTATCAATTTCGTTGTTATCGACAATCCCGATTGCCCAAGCAATACTTTCATTAATTATAATTTCACGAAGTTTATATCGGTTTTTTTCTGAAAGTTTTTTAGAGTCGTTTAAGAGTTCATTTTTAAAATTTGAAGGTAGGATTACTGCAGCGGCATATACCGGACCTGCAAGACACCCTCTACCAGCTTCATCGCATCCTGCCTCTATTATGTTTTTATTTAGGAATGGTTTTAGCAAATTTGTATATTCTGTTGTAAATTTAATGAATTAATTTTAACATATGTTTTTTAAAGTTAAACCCTGCGAGTTTCAAAAACCCGCAGGGTGTTAATTTTAATGTTTTATTAAAATTCATAGTCAACAACAGCAGTTCTGCCTTTTATGCTGCTAATAAGGTCAAGAACTTTTTTGTGTTCAGGGTGAACTCGGTATGTTTCTAAATCATCTTTTGAATCGAATTCGCCAATTAAAGCTAAATCGTATGCAGAACTTGAATCTGAAACATTTATACCAACTTCAAATTTTTTAATTTGAGAAATTTGAGCTGCCAGTGCATCTAAAGCTTCTTTTAACTTTTTTAAGTCTTGTAATTTTTCATCATCAGATGCTGCACCTTTAATTTTAATAAATACAACGTGTTTAATCATTACTGTTTAATTTTTACTGTTACCATATATGCTACATTAGTGTAGTCTTCTTTTTTTTGGCTTGTTATGGTTGCACTATTATCTTCTTTTGTAAATATTTGCATAGATTCGCCTCCCATGTTCATATTCATGGTGCTTTTCCATCCGTTTGCTTGCATTTCTTTTGATATTTTTGAAATTACATCATTAAATTCTTCTTTTGATTTTATTGTAAATGTAATAAGTTCACCTTCTCCGGATTTCATTGTTCCTGCAGATTCAACTTCTCCTTTAACAACATAAACATCGCTTGGTAATGATTCCGGAATTTTATTTTCATCACCTTTAATAATTACTTCTTCTCCATTTTCTCCGGTTATTGTTAGTTTTCCTTCTTCACTTGATATTGTTACTTCTTCTCCGTTTTCATCTTTTATTGTCATTACACCGCCATCTTCATCAATTTTATCAAGGTCAATATCTACATCAATATCTTTTCCGTCTTCTTTTGCAGATTGTTCAATTAATCCTTCAATAAGGCTTTCTGCTATTTTTTTACCTTTTTCTTCAGTGTTTTCTTGGCTACTGCTACAGCTTACCATTGAGAAAATAAAAGTTATTACTAAAATTGTTGTGCTAAATTTTTTCATAATTAATAATTTAATTTTTGTTAATATAGTTTATTTTCGTTTAAGTTTTACTTCAAAATCTGTTGAGTAATCAGGAGAAAGTATATCAAACATACTTCCTGAAAATTT
>JAADEE010000092.1 GCA_013153575.1 Chlorobiota bacterium | reverse complement strand
TTATTTTGATTATTTCCTAGAAAATGAGATATTAATTTTTTTCTTTCATGGCTATCTTTAAAAATTGCAGTAATCAAAAAATCTTCTTGATTAATAAATTCTTGTTTGCTTACATAATTTTTTTCACAATATTGATTGTAAAAATCTTCTAGTTTTCTTAAATTATTGTTGTCAACACTATCAGAAATAAGATGAAAAGGTATATATAAACAATTAACTCCTTGTGGATAATAGAGATTGTTACTCGTAGTAATGGCGTATTGCATAGTTGCAGTACAAATATCATTTTGTCCTTCTTGCCATGGTTTATCACCATTACAAATTGGTTTTATACTAGTAATATGTCTTAAACTTGCACTTTTACCACAAGATTTACATTTTACACTCATACCTTCAAAACCTTCACTGGTCATATTACCACCAATCCATAATAAATCTGGATTTGCGCAACAATTGTCAATATTAAATAAATTAACTCTTTCTTGTTCACCGTCTTCTTGCTCTAACTTTTCTTTGCGATTAATACTGAAGTAATTTATATATTTTGCCCAAGGAATATCGGTAATATGTCCATGAGGGCATAAAAGAATAACAGGAACAGGTACCAATGTCCTTCTTGAAATTACTTCTTCTTTCAATGTTTTATTTGTAGCATTTTCTCTTGGCTTGTATGTTCTAGGTGGAACAAAATGGTTTTCTTTTATGTATGTTTCGTCTGTAAATTTTGAAAATGATTTAACAAAGAGTTCTTTCCATTGAGTGTATTCTTTTAATTCAGTATCTTTCGTTTTAAAGTCGGGATCATATAAATATTTTGGAAAATGTACAGCTGTAGTTGGTATAGGCAAATTGTTATAATCTTTTGACAGTGTATTCCAAATGCTAAGTTCTGCATAAGGTACAGAAACTAAAAATTCTAATTGTTCATATCCCTTTTCTTGTTGTAGAAATTGAATAAACCGTCTATCATTGATTAAAGAAATTTTAATTTGACGTAAGCTAATTGATAACTCTTTTTGACGTTTTTCTGGTTCGTTTTCTTCAAGGTTTTTTACTCTTTCTAAAGTTTCCTTTATAAAATCCCATTCTTCAATATTTTCAGGCATTATCATACCCCAAGTTGTTGGAATTACAGAGCCGGTTCCATATATGGATAATAAACGTGAACGGGTGTGAGCTTCGTAATATTGATTTTTATTGTATATTTTCATTTTATTTTTGTTTAATTTTTATAACTCCATTAGGTTCTACATCTCTAAGAGAGGATGCAACTTTCCATATTTTATTTATTCCTTGACTAAATTTATAGGCATCTTCATATAAAGGTGTGTATTTAGCCTTATTATTAGAAAAAGATAATTTTTTGTTTATAGAGTTTGCCTTTTTTTTCTTATCAAACCATACTAGTATAGCTTTTTCAATATGCTTTTTAATATATTCTAAATCAATATTTGGGAGTGATGATAATTTTGTATTAAAATATTCATAAACGAATGCGATTAGGTCTGTTTCTGCATCTTCAGTTATGTTGTTTGCATCCGTATTTTTTGAGTATTCTTCTATTAGATGTCTTATCATAGTTATTAGAACAGTAGTTAAATATCTGTTTACAACCTTATGTGTAAAAGGGGTTATTGATATTGGTTCAACATATGAATATAACTTATTATGTACTTCATTAAAATGCTCAAAATGAGAAACATCTCTAACTCTAAAAGGATGATGTAATGTCATCACTAAACCTTCTTTTTCTCTTGCTACACGACTTGATGCTTGGATATATTCCGAAAGGTTTTTGGGCATACTGTTTACAATCATTGTGTTGAGTCGAGAAATGTCTAGCCCAACTGAAATCATATTGGTAGCTAAAACGATATCAGGTATTTTCCTGTATTTATCAATCCTATTTTTTCTATATAAGTTTTTTTCTATTATTTGTAAATTCTTTTTTACATCGTCATCACTTAAACGTCCTGTTAGTTCCAAAAATTTAATAAGTAAATATTGCCGATGTACCGGTTGTCCAAATATGAGTCTATTTCTTACCGTACTATAGTTCATTCTTATAAATGTATCAATTTGAGAGGCGGTTTTACCTACTTCCCGTTTGCTACCGTAGTATGAAACAAGAGTATGAAAATAATTAAGAACATTTTCATCACAGTTTTTGTTGTCTTCAATTATTCTATAAGCCAAATTGATAGCTATTAACTGATTTTGTGTTTTTATTTGTGTTTTTCCGGTTGGCAATATGCCTAGATACTTTCGTTTGGAAACATAATGATTATTTTCATCTCTTTCGTAAACTGCAAAGAAAGAATCATCGTGGAAAACACCGGGTTTTGGAAATATTTGTACTTTACGGTTAAATAAAGCTTTAATCTGTTCATCAGAATTTTTGATAGTTGCAGTTGAGGAAATAACTTTTGGGTGTATTTCTATATTATTGATTGTTTGGGTTGCTAATCTGTCAATAGCATACTCAAAAAGGCCTACCGATGAACCTAATGGTCCATTTAGTAAATGTAATTCGTCTTGAATGATTAAATCAGGTGGAAGCACATTTTTCTTGTTTTTGCCCCTTCTATGTCCAAACAAACGTCTGCTATCATCGTTTTTGTTATCACTAATTTTGTGTGCCAATCTGGCAAATTTATCAACAGTGCCAAATAATAATGTGGGCGGATTCATGTATATTTGTTCGTCACATAACAAGACTGGTATTTGTGTTTCATTAAAATCACAGTTTTCATTTAAACAAAAAAATTCTACATTGTCATTATTAACTATTCCCCCATAATCATTTGTTTCTTTACTATATAATTTTGTTCCACAAAATGGGCAAACTTTTAATGGAATTTTACCTTGGTTTTGTTCTATATTTTCAACAATATCTGCTAAACCGGGAATTTCGTCATTTCTATAATTATTCTTCTTTCTTAATTTATTGGGAATAAATCCACTACCGACCCATAATCCAATGGAAACAGGTTCGTTTCCTAGATTAATATTGTGTTCATCCCAATTCCTGATGAGTTCTAAAGCCATAATTAATCTAGTGGCTCTTTGAAATTGTTGTAGTGTAAGTAAACGAAGTGTATATCGCATAATTACTGTTGTCCCGTAACCCTTTTCTCCTTTTGTAAGCCTTCTATAAATGATATTAAAGGCAATAATGCCAAGATAGGCTTCTGTTTTTCCACCACCTGTTGGAAACCAAATCAAATCTACTAATTCATTACGTTTTTTAATAAAGTTTTCAAAATTCTCATCATTATCTATAAATGCATCTAAATTTAACAAAATAAAGGCTAACTGGAATGGTCGCCAAGCAGCATGCTGTCCTTTTTTTAAAAGTTCATCACTTTGATTTTTATAAAAATCTCTGTTAAAACCATTTTCATTTTCTATTATACTTTCACCTATTTCCCATTCATTTTTTCCTACATTTACAGAATGCCATAATTGAATAAACATGGCCGTATTTGCTAGCCTAAAGGCTTTCATTGCATCTCCTTTGAGTAAATCAATATTTTGTTTAATGCGTATTAAATCATTTTTGCATTTTTGCATTTCTTGATTTATAATAGCTTTATTGTTTGGCTCTTTTTCCAAGGCAGTTTGTTCAGTTTCATTAATCCAATTTTCATAGAAATTTGAAAAATCCATTAATCCTTTTCTAATTTCATCATCTTGTATTTCCGGCTTTAAATCAGAGAGCCATTTGAATTGTAGCCATTCAACATTACCCAAATCTATTTCTTTATTTTTCAATTTAATTTTTGGTACAGCTGTTATATTGGGCAAATCCGTTTCCGGCAAATAATCAGTATGAACATATTTATTGTCCCACGATACAGAAGTACCATGTCCTATACCATAACTTTTAACATTTCTATACAAAAATTTAGTTACTTCATCTTCAGGATATACCCCATTATTAGATTTATATGTATTATTATGTCTATATGCTTTTACTAGTTGCTTTTTTATACTAATCTCTGTTCCAAAAATAGAACGTTGAACTATTTTTGTGTTAAAAGGCGAATAATATTTATCGCGGGCACTTTTTTCAAATTCAGTAGAATTGTTTTCTAATAATATTTTTAGAAATAAATCATCAGGATATTTTTCGTCTTTTTTAATTTGAATATGGGAAGTC
>JAADEE010000090.1 GCA_013153575.1 Chlorobiota bacterium | reverse complement strand
GGTAACAAAATTCAAGAGAATTTTGTTGCCTTTGGGGCAAATTGTTTAGACAGTGAGTTTTATCACGCTACTGCTCATACGCGAAACCGTTGTGTGCCAGTAAGAAAACAATAAAAATCAAAATAAAATTATGGATAGTATAAAATTAGAACCAAAATTAATTGGTGATATTGAAGGAGAATTTCATATACCTGCTTACCAAAGGGGTTATCGTTGGAAAGAAGAAGTTGCTATGCTACTAAATGATATTAAAGAAATAAATGAAGGAGAAAATTACAGCTTGCAACCAATTGTTGTAAAAAAGAAAGCTGAAAAAGAATATGAATTAATAGACGGACAACAACGCTTAACAACTATTTTCTTAATTTACAGATATATAAAATTCTTTTTGCCAAAAAATAAAATTAAGTTTAACATACAGTATGATATTAGAAGAAATAGTAGAAAATTTTTGAATGAATTAGATTTTGAAAATTTAAAAAATATTGAACCTGAAAATGTAGATGAGTATTTCATAACAGAAGCAGGAAAAACAATTATTGAATGGTTTGAAAAGCAAGACGATGAAACCCAATCTGCAATAGACATAAATACAAAACTTAATAAAAAAATTAGAGTTATTTGGTATGAAGTCAGCTCTAATGAAGATTCTATTGCTCTTTTTACCCGTTTAAATATTGGGAGAATACCTTTGAGAAACTCTGAACTTGTTAAAGCATTGTTTTTAAGTCGTAACAATGGTATAGACAATAGAAAACAATTGGAAATAGCCACCGAATGGGACAGAATAGAAAAAGAACTGCACAATGATAACTTTTGGTATTTTATAACCAATAAAGACGCTAGACAATATCCTACTCGAATTGAATTAATATTTGATTTAATGGCAAATAAATCCGCTAATGAAAAAGAAAAATTTTTCACTTTCTTTTACTTTGATAATAGGATTAAGGAATCCCAAGAAAAATCAGAAATTTGGACAGAAATACAACGATATTACCAACGATTAAAAGGTTGGTATGAAAATAATGACATCTACCACAAAATAGGATATTTAATAACCGCTGAATCCCTAAAAACACAAAAAAAATCGGAAACAATTAAACTACAAGATTTAGTTGAAAAATCAAAAACCATAACCAAAACAGAATTTCAAAATTCTCTTGACGAACTCATTGCTCAAAGCATAAATTACAACAAAGAATATAGTGATTTATCCTATGATAATCCCACAGATTATCCAAACATAACAAAATTGCTGTTATTGTTTAATATTGAAACTGTGAGACAAAAATCCGATGAAACTTTACGTTTTCCTTTTGAAAAACATAAACAAGAAACTTGGAGTTTAGAACATATCCACGCCCAACAATCAGAAGGTTTAAATAAAAAAGAACAATGGATTGAATGGCTTGAACTTCATAAAAAATCATTAATGAATATCGATGAGAATAAAAACAAAGATTTAATAAATCAACTGCAAAATGCCATAAATAATCCCAAATTAAGCTTTGAAATTTTTTCTCAATTATTTAAAACAGTAATCAAAGAATTATCAGAAGAAGGAAGTATAGAATATACTCATTCATTGTCAAATATGGCACTACTCGGACAACCCGGGAATTCAGCTTTGAACAATGCAACATTTGCCGTTAAACGTGATAAAATATTAGAAATGGACAAGAAAAACGACTATATACCTGTTTGCACCAGACAAGTTTTTCTTAAATATTATACACCATCAGAATTAAATCAACTTCATTTTTGGGGAAAAGCCGACCGAGATGCATACCTCAATGAAATGGATAGAGTTTTAAAAAATTATTTAACCATAATCAACAAGAAAATTGCTATATGAACACACAAAAATATACTTTTCAAAATCTTTTCGGTAATAGTTTTAATTTTGATGATAAAGAAATTATCCTAAATAAAATTGAAATTCCTATTATCCAAAGGGATTATGCCCAAGGAAGAAAGAACAAAAAAGTTGCAAGAATAAGAGAACGTTTCCTAGATGCTTTGTATAACGCAATTGTAAATCAAAAAGAAATAACGCTTGACTTTGTTTATGGAGATATTTCGTCTGACGGAGTATTAACACCTCTTGACGGACAGCAGAGACTAACGACTTTGTTTCTATTGCATTGGTATATTGCCAAAAAAGAAAATATCGACAAAAGCAATTATGATTTTCTAAAAAATTTTTCATACGCAGTTAGATTCAGTTCTCGCGATTTTTGCCAAGAATTAATTGATTATTCGCCTGATTTTAGCAATCAATTTTTATCAACAAAACTTAAAGATCAACCTTGGTATCCTTACGAATGGAAAAATGATCCCACTATACAATCAATGTTGGTAATGATAGATGCCATACATCAAAAGTTTAATCATTCCCCTAACCTGTGGAAACCATTAGTAGAAAAAGAATTAATTAATTTTTATTTTCTACCGCTTAATCAAATGGGATTAACAGACGATTTATATATAAAAATGAATTCTCGGGGAAAACCATTGACAACTTTTGAACACTTTAAAGCTGAATTTGAAGAAATTGTTCAAAATGTTTCCGAAGAACTATCAAAGGAAATTAATCATAAATTTGACATTGAATGGACAGATATGTTATTTCCTTATCGGGGTGATAATAATATAGTCGATGATGAATTTATGCGCTATTTTCATTTCATTAGTGATATAATTTCATACAAAGAAGGCTTAGAGCTTGAAAAAGACGAATTTAAACTTGCCAAAAAACTTTACAGTAAAGAAAATCCCGATGCAAAAAAACATATAAAATACCTGATTAATTCATTTGATTGTTGGTATAATGTTGACATTGATCAATTCTTTAAAAAATATTTTACAGATGATACTTATGAACCCGATAAAGTTAAAATTTATCAACAAGAATTAAATATCTTTAAAGAAGCTTGTGACAACTACGGTATAGTAACAGGTAGAATTAGGAAGTTTCCTTTAAACAAATTTTTACTACTCTACTCTATTAATACATATCTTCAAAATAAATATGAAATTTCAGAAGAACAATTTACAAGGCGTTTAAGAATATTGAGAAATCTTATATGGAACTCGCAGGATGAAATTAGAGAAGATAGAATGAAAAATTTATTATCCGAATCAAAAAAAATAATTACTACCGGCATTATTCCTGTTTCAGAAAAAGGAGATTTAGGATATAATGTAAACCAAAAAAATGAAGAAGTTAATAAAATCAAATGGGTATCAGATAATGAAAATAGGAAAGAAGAATTATTTAAATTAGAAGACAATACACTATTAAAAGGTAATATCTCGGTAATAGGTTTAGAAAACAACTCAAACTTTAATAAATTTGAAAAGTTATTTAAAAACTGCCAAAAAGATAATATAAATCGCGCATTATTAAGTATCGGTGATTATTCACAAAAAATAAGTTGGCGATACCAGATTGGCTCACAAAATATTGATTCAGTTTGGTTTGACCTTTTCCATCCTACCAAGAAAAGAAAAGGATTTGAAAACACAAAAAAAATTCTAAATGAACTATTATCAAAACTTGACGAAAATAATATCAGTAATGCCGTATTAGAAAATATTATAAATAATTATCTTGACAACAGTAACACACCAAAAGATTGGAGATATTACATAATCAAATATCCTACTATGAGAAAAGGTAATTATGGTATGTATTATTGGAATGATAAAGAAAATAAAAATTACGAATTAATTATGATGAATACAGAAAAAAGCATTGTGGGACGTAATTGGAACATTTTTCTTTACACCTTATACCATTTACCCGAATTTTCAGGCAAACTTTCATTAGGAGATTATGCTTACCAAGGAGACAAATTAATTATAAATGATTCAGGTATTGAAATTGATTGTTTAAATGATAGATATGTAATAAAAAATGAAGAAGAAATAAAAGAATTTCCAATAAAGCAAGAAAATGGGATTGATATTGAAGATAGAATTGAAGTTGGAAAAAAACTGTTGGAAAATTTAATTAACAACAACACCGGCACACAACACAGTATATAGCTCATAGCGGTTAAGTGCTTAATTCAAAGGCAGTTGTGTGCTTGCCCGCAAAATTCAAAGAATTTTGCAAATCGGAAAAAATTAAATTATGCAAAATTCTTTGAATTTTG
>JAADEE010000111.1 GCA_013153575.1 Chlorobiota bacterium | reverse complement strand
GCACCCGGATTTGCCGATTTCATAAAATTTTCTCCTATTAAAAATCCATTAAAACCATGTTCTTTTAGTTTTATAATATTTTCGGGATTGTTAATTCCGCTTTCTGAAACTTTTACGCAATTATCGGGTATTGATTTTGCAAGTTCAATTGATGTTTGAATGTTGGTTTCAAAGGGTTTTTAATAGGAGAAAATTTTATGAAATCGGCAAATCCGGGTGCAGAATGTAAAAACTTTATAAATAAGTTAAGAAAACAAAACGCATAAATAAAACAGAAATGCTAAAAATAAAAGTTTGCGGAATGAAAGTTCCTGAAAATATCAATCAATTATCAAAACTCAATATTGATTTTATGGGATTTATTTTCTATAAAAAATCAAAAAGATATACTGAAAATATTCCTGTTAAAATCCCCGACACAATAAAAAAAGTTGGAGTTTTTGTTAATGAAGATATAAATACAATAAAAAAAATTGCAAGCAAAAACAAATTAGACTACATACAACTTCATGGAAATGAAACAGTTGAATACTGCAAAAAATTAAGCTCCGACAAATATAAAATTATAAAAGCATTTAGCATTGACGAAAATTTTGATTTTAAACAAACCTGCAAATATCAAATATATTGCGATTTTTTTATTTTCGATACAAAAGGAAAACTTTACGGAGGAAACGGAGTAAAATTTAACTGGAAACTTTTAGAAAACTACAAAAGCGAAAATAAATTTTTATTAAGCGGTGGAATTTCTTTAAATGATATTGAAGAAGTTAAGAGATTTAAACACCCAAAATACATGGGAGTTGATGTTAACAGCGGATTTGAAATTGAACCGGGCTTAAAAAACATTTCTGAAATCTCAGAATTTATAAAACTTTATAAATAAAAAATGGATAAACTAATAAATAATGACGGCTTTTATGGCGAATTTGGTGGTGCATACATTCCTGAAATGTTATATCCAAATGTAAAAGAACTTCAAGACAATTACATACAAATTATTGAAAGTGAAGATTTTGCAAAAGAATACAAAGAATTACTTAAAAATTATGTTGGTCGCCCGACACCTTTATATTATGCAAAACGACTTTCAGAAAAATATAACACAAAAATATTTTTAAAACGTGAAGATTTAACTCATACAGGCGCACATAAAATAAACAACACAATAGGGCAAATTTTACTTGCCGAAAAACTTGGCAAAAAAAGAATTATTGCAGAAACAGGAGCAGGACAACATGGAGTTGCAACTGCCACAGTTTGTGCACTTAAAGGTTTGCAATGTACAGTTTACATGGGCGAAATCGACATAAAAAGACAAGCCCCAAATGTTGCTCGCATGAAAATGCTTGGTGCAGAAGTTATTCCCGCTTCAAGCGGAAGCAGAACATTAAAAGATGCTGTTAATGAAGCAATTAGAGCATGGATTAATGAACCCGAAGATACATATTATTTAATAGGTTCAGTTGTTGGTCCTCACCCCTACCCCGACATGGTTGCACGTCTTCAAGCAATTATAAGCGAAGAAATGAAAATGCAACTTAAAGAACAAACAGGCAAAGAAAATCCTAACAATATTATTGCATGTGTTGGTGGCGGAAGTAATGCAGCAGGAGCATTTTTTCATTACATTAAAGATAAAGATGTGAAACTAATTGCAGTTGAAGCAGCCGGAAAAGGAATAAATTCAGGAGAAACTGCTGCAACCACACAAATAGGAACAACAGGGATTTTGCACGGAAGCAAAACCTTATTAATGCAAGATGAATATGGGCAAGTTACTGAGCCATACTCAATTTCGGCAGGTTTAGATTACCCCGGAATAGGACCTGTTCATGCATATCTTTTTAAAGATAAGAGAGCAGATTTTTTAAATGCAACCGACAAGGAAGCTCTTGATGCAGCATTTGAACTAACTGAATTAGAAGGAATTATACCTGCATTAGAATCTGCACACGCACTTGCAGCTTTAAAAAAGTTAAACCTTAAAGAAAACGAAACAACAATTATTAACCTTTCAGGAAGAGGTGATAAAGATTTAGAAACTTATATTAAATTGCTTTAATAATTCTAATTTTAGAAATAAGAATTATTTTTCTTTATACGATAAAGAAATTATAGCAATTGCCTTTGTACTTGTTAGAATTTATTTTGAAGTAGAAAGGAAAATAAAATTATTTATATTCAAAATTATTAGAGAAATTTAATATAAATGAATTTCATATAAAATTTAATAATATGAACAAAATACAACAACTTTTTAAAAATAAGAAAAATATACTATCTGTTTATTTTACAGCAGGTTACCCAGAGCTTAACGATACTGCAACAATTATTAAAGAACTTGAAAAAAACAATGCAGATTTAATTGAAGTTGGCATTCCATTTTCAGACCCGCTTGCTGACGGACCAACAATTCAAGATAGCAGTTCAATAGCACTAAAAAACGGAATAAATCCCAACTTAGTTTTCAAGCAAATACAAAGCATTAAAAATCAGACAAATATACCATTAATCATTATGGCTTACCTAAACCAAATGATTGCTTTTGGTGAAGATAATTTTTTAGAAGAATGTAAAAAATCAAATATTCAAGCATTAATTATACCCGATTTACCTATTTCTGAATACAAAAAAAAGTATAAAAAGATGTTTGAAGAATATAATCTTTCAAATATTTTTTTAATAACACCACAAACTTCAAATGAAAGAATTTTAGAAATTGATGAACTTTCAGACACATTTATATATATGGTATCATCAAATTCGGTAACAGGAACAAAAAAAGATATTGACAATGCACAAATTCAATATTTTGAAAGAATAAAAAATATGAATTTAAAAAATCCTACACTCATAGGTTTTGGAATTTCAAATAACAAAACCTTTACGGAAGCCTGTAAATATGCAAATGGTGCAATAATAGGAAGTGCATTCATAAAAAAAATATCAGAAAAAGGAGAACTAAAAGACAAAATTTCAAACTTCATTAAAGAAATAAAAAATTAAAAGTAAAATGATAATTCAACTTAATAAAAATATAAAACCGGAAGACAAAAACAAGATAATTTCAGAACTAAAAACAAAAAACTATTCTTGTTCAGAAGTTAAAACTATGCAAGGCAATTATCTTGTTGCAATAGGCAAAGCCGAAATTGATATAAGACAAATAGGTGTGCTTAAAGGAGTTGCAGACATCCATAAAGTAAGTGATAATTATAAACTTGTTTCACGAAAGTGGAAAACCGATTATTCCGAGATTGATTTAGGCAATGATATTAAAATAGGAAGCAACAATTTTTCAATAATGGCAGGTCCTTGCTCAATTGAAAATGAAGAGCAAATAATTGAAATGGTTAAGCACCTTAAAGCCAACAATGTAAAAATTATGAGAGGCGGAGTTTTTAAACCTCGAAGCTCGCCTTATTCATTCAGAGGACTTGGAATTGAAGGTTTAAAAGTTTTTTCAAAACATTGCAAAGAAGCAGGTATAAAAATTATTACCGAAGTTATGCAAGTTTCTCAAATTGAAGATATGATTGATTATGTTGATATTTTCCAAGTGGGAGCAAGAAATTCGCAAAACTTTAATTTACTTGATGAACTTGGCAAAACAAACAAACCTGTTATGCTAAAACGTGGACTTGCAGGAACAATTGATGAACTTTTATTTTCAGCAGAATACATATTCTCGGCAGGTAACGAGCAAATAATTCTTTGCGAAAGAGGAATTAGAAGTTACGAAAAAGCATACCGTAACACATTGGATATAAACGCAATACCTATTCTTAAAGAAAAATCTCATTTACCTGTTATTGTTGACCCTTCACACGCAATAGGCATAAGGCAATTTATTGAACCTTTGGCTCTTGCATCAATTATGGCTGGTGCCGACGGTATTATTTTTGAAATGCACAAACAACCCGAAATTGCATTTTCCGATGGGCAACAATCTTTAAATTATGCAGAATCTGAAAAACTTTATAAAAACATTCGTAAAACTTATGATTTTAGAAGTTCATTAAGTTAAATATTACAAAAATAAACTCTGCCGAATGCTAAATTTTGCAGAGTTTATTTATGATTCCAAAAATCCGCAAGTCATCGTATCAATTTGTTAATAAACAGAAAGTTATCAGCAAATATTCATCACATAATTAAAACTATTGATGCGATGACT
>JAADEE010000173.1 GCA_013153575.1 Chlorobiota bacterium | reverse complement strand
GAGGTTTTGGCATAATAAACGGTGTTGCATTTGAAACAGGTAGCAAATGGATTTGGAATAAAAATAATAACTTCGGTATGCTTTATCAAGCAGGCATTATTATATTTAACTATATTGACGACACATATGCAATAGATTACCTTGATGGAGAAAAACCCGCAGCAAGTTTAATATTTGGTATTGGAATTTGTTGGTAAAACCATTTCTTTAAAATTAAAAAAAATTATATTTGCACCTATTAAATAATTAAACAAACTAAAACAATGAAAAACTTAACACTATTATTAACTGCAATTCTGTTTTTTACTTTTACAAATTTAAATGCTCAAAAATTTAAATATGGGCATATCGACGGTAATGCTGTTTACAAAAAAATGCCGGAAGTAAAAAAAGCAGACACAGTTTATTCTGCATACGTAAAACAACTTGAAGACCAAATTAAAAGTATGCAAGATGAATACAATGCAAAAGCTAAAGATTATCAAGCAAATGAAAAAACACTCTCTGAATTAATGAAAGAAACAAAACTTGATGAATTAAAATCATTAGGTGAAAGAATTCAGAAATTTCAAGTTTCTGCACAAGAAGAAGCTATAAAGAAACAAAAAGAATTGTATGACCCTATAAGGAAAAAATTTAATGATGCTCTAAAATCAGTTGCTAAAAAAAATGGATATAAATTTATTATTGATAAAAATGCTTTACTCTATTTTGACGAAGCAGACGATGTAACAGACAAAGTTGAAAAAGAACTTGGTATAAAGTAACAAAATAAAAAAGTCTGGAAATTTCCAGACTTTTTTTATTCTTTAAAATCAACTAAACAAATCCCTAAAAACTTGCTCAACTTTTGATGCTCCAAAAACTTCAATATCAAATTTTGAGAAATCAATTCCTTTTTTATTGAATTTTGAAATATAAATCTTCTTAAATCCTAATTTTGCGGCTTCTGCAATTCGTTGTTCTATACGTGTTACAGGACGAATTTCACCCGACAAACCAATCTCACCTGCAAAACAAACATCTTTAGCTAAAGGAATATCAACGTTTGACGATAAAATTGAACATGCTACTGATAAGTCTGTTCCCGGATCATCAACTTTTAAGCCTCCTGCAATATTTAAGAAAACATCTTTTGTAGCAAGTTTAAAGTTTGCTCTTTTTTCAAGAACTGCCAAAAGCATATTTAACCTTCTTACATTAAACCCCATAGAACTTCTTTGAGGTGTGCCGTATGCAGCAGTACTTACAAGTGCCTGAACTTCAATTAAAAATGGTCTTATTCCTTCAATTGTAGCAGAAACTGCAACACCACTCATACTTTCAGCATTTTGCGAAAGTAACATTTCCGATGGGTTTGAAACCTCACGAAGTCCTTTATTATTCATTTCAAAAATACCAATTTCAGAGGTTGAACCAAAACGGTTTTTTGTTGCTCTTATAATTCTGTATAAATGGTTTCTATCACCTTCAAACTGAAGAACAGTATCAACAATATGCTCTAATACTTTTGGTCCTGCAAGGTTTCCTTCTTTATTAATATGTCCTATTAAAATTACAGGTTTGTTATTTTCTTTTGCATATTTAAGAATTTCAGTTGTGCATTCACGTATTTGTGTAACACTTCCGGGTGATGAATCTGTTTTTTCTGTTGAAATTGTTTGAATAGAATCTATAATTATAATATCAGGATTTAGATTTTCGGCATTTCTTAAAATTGCTTCTAAACGAGTTTCACTTAAAACATAACAATTATTTTCTCCTGTTGCAACCCTTTCAGCCCTTAACTTTATTTGTTGAAGACTTTCTTCACCTGAAACATAAAGCGTTTTATATTTTTCTAAATTAACGGCAATTTGCAATGCAAGTGTAGATTTGCCTATTCCGGGTTCTCCTCCAATAAGTACAATTGAACCATTTACAAGCCCACCTCCAAGCACTCTGTTAAATTCTCCGTTCAAAGTATTTATGCGTGTTTCTTTTTCAAAAGTTATGTCTTTAATAAGGTGAGGTTTTGCAGCAATTTTATTTCTTGAACTTGCAATTACTCTGTTACTTTTTTCAATTACTTCTTCTTCAAATGTATTCCATTCTTTACAAACAGGACATTGCCCTACCCACTTTGCATTTCTGTTGCCACAATTTTGGCATACATATGATGTTTTAATTTTTGCCATATAACAAAAGTAATATAAAAATTTAATTTTTTGTTTTTATATAATCCCTGTGGCTTTTAAAAATCCACAGGAATTGCACAAAAAAAGCACTCTCGATATGAAAGTGCTAATAAATATTTTTCAAGATTTTTTTTAATCAATAAGCTGATTTGTTTCTGTATCAGGAAAAACTACCCAAGGTTTAAATTTTTTAGCGTCTTCAAAGTCCATTAATGCAAATGAAAAAATAATAATTACGTCACCCGGTTGAACTTTACGTGCTGCTGCACCGTTTAATTCTATTTTCCCGGAACCTTTTTCACCTTTTATAACATAAGTTTCAAGACGTTCTCCGTTATTGTTATTTACAATCTGAACTTTTTCGCCAACAATGAGGTTGGCTGCATTCATAATTGCCTCGTCAATAGTAATACTTCCTACATAATTCAAATCTGCACCCGTTACTGTAACTCTGTGGATTTTAGATTTTAAAACTTGTATCATCATTGTTTTTTATTTTTATGCAAAGGAAATAAATATTTTAAACAAGTCAATATAAAAGTGAAAAAAATGTAAATAAATACATTCAAAAAAACAATATCTAACTAAAATCCTTTAAATTATTAAAATGCTGTAATTTTAATTTGAACAGATCTATTTTTTGCACGACCTTCGTTTGTATCTTTATCTGAAATTGGTTCTGTGTTTCCTACACCTTTTATATTAACTCTAGCTTCTCTTAAGCCATTTTTAATTAGATAAGTTGCAACTGATGTTGCTCTATCTTTTGATAGTTTCATTGCATCTGTTGTTAATGCTTCTAAATTATCGGCATGCCCTATAATTTCAATATGAATTGTTGGGTTTAAATATAGTAGCTCCAGTATATTATCGAGCTCAGCTTTTGCTATTGGGGATAATTCTATACTTTCAGTTTTAAATTTTAGGTTTTCTGTTTTAATTTCTTCTCCTAAAAATATTTTTTTTAGCAATACATCATAAGTTATATTTTCAAATGTTGTAACTTGGTTTGCTTTTAAATTTTCATTATAAACCCAATACCCTTTAGAAGATACTTTTATGTTATAGTCTTCTCCTGTAAAAAATGAAGTAAAGTAAACTCCTGTACGCTTACTTGATGCTGTTTCTGATATTAATTGGTTTGTTTTTGTATTATGTATAGAAATCGTTGCATGTAAAGGCAATAATGATGTTGCATCTTTTACAACTCCTTTAATTGTTGTTTGTTTTATAACTTTAATGTCGTCAAATGCAAAATTATCTGCAGCTAAATCATCATCTGTAATAAGGAAATCGCTTTCGTCAAATGCTATTTTTCTTTGTTTTTCATCAAAATCAAAACTTACCTCAAACTGTTTGTATCCATTAAATTTTACAATGTAATAATCTTGCCTTAATTTAAAATGTTCATGGAAAATATTATTTACCATTACTTTATAATAATCTGAAACAGGAATGTATAATTCAAAATATCCATCTTTATCTGTTAATGTTGAATATGTTCTTGCATTTCCTTCTACAGTTATTTTAATATTATCAATTGGTATGTCTCCTAATGCAGAATGTTTTGTTCTATGAAGAGATATTTTTCCGAATAATTTATTTCGTTCCATAAATGGAATATACATTACAGTATCTTTTTTAGCATTGAAAGATTTAAGACTACTTTCAGTTTCAAAGTTATCAGTATTTACATCTCTGGGAGTATATTTAATTTTATAATCACCTTCTACAATATTAACATACTCTATTTCTCCTTTTTCATTTGAAAATAATTCATTAGATAAAAATTCTCCATTATAATTTTTATCTTTTAAATCTTTTTCCGGATTTGCTCTATAAATTTCAGCTAAAACATCTGATACTCCCGGTTCATTAGGATCATGAATTCTATTACCATTTAAATCTTTATAAAAAACAGCTTTGTAATCATAATATTTTAAACGAGGTTGCTGAATATTAAATGATTTATTAATGCCAAATTCAAAATAAGACGTATTATAAGATGAAGAT
>JAADEE010000183.1 GCA_013153575.1 Chlorobiota bacterium | reverse complement strand
AGTTCTTGGTAATTTTGTAATACTTTTCTTGTAGTAAACGCTTCTATGTTATTTAACGATAAATCAGTTAAAATTTCTTTTTCGTATTTGGTATGTCCTCTTTCATATTTGTAATTTATACCAAACTCTCTTAAATATTTTTGAACAGTTTGTCTTGACATTCCAAAATATTCTTTTGCAAAATTATAATCAACAGAATCATCTTTAATTATATTCTGTTCAAAAAAATCTTTATTTACATCTTTCCATTTTTCGCCGTAATGTTTTTTTAATTTCGTGTTCACTAATTTTTGCTTTACATCATTATTTAAAGATGAACTCTTATAACCATATTCTAAATTATGACTTTCTTTTACTTTTTTAGCCAAATAAGAACTATTTTTTCTGCATGCAAGACCACAAAAAACTCCTGGCTCTCCTTTTGAATTAAAAGACACTATATTAAAACAATTGTCTCCTTTACAAATCAATTCATCTTTCGAATATCCTTTTAAATATATTAGAAATTTCTTTTTTAAAGACTCAATTGAATTATCTTCTATCGGTAATTGTGTTTGTAAATCTTTCTCAATTATAAAATTATTTAAAAAAGCAATATCTTTTTGAGATATTTTTTTAAATGCTTCATGGTTTATTCTGCCATCTTTTCTCAGATATTTTTCAATTATCATTTTTTTCTCCACACAAAAGGAATTAATAGATCATTGCGATATAAAAATAATATCACAACAATCTATTTTAGATTATTTCTCTGTTTTTTCACCTTTTGCTTTAGAAATACCATTAGCAATTACTGGATCTAGATGCAGTCCGTAAGGAATTACTCTAAAAATTAATTTATATTTCTCTGCTTCATCAGCAATTGCTTTCATTACTCTTTCAAAACACGAAGTGTTTTCTTTATTTAATAAATGCAAATATTTTGCAACTAAACTTGACCCAAGACAAGATATTTTAGTAAAATCTTTTAATGTTACTTCATCAATAAACTCTTCAATCTCAATTCCCTCTTCTTTCAATATATTAGAAAGAACTGGAAATGAAACATATATGTTTGGAATTGGTATATATTTCATCCCATTGTATTTTGCATAAACATCAAGCAAATAATCTGGATCTTTTAAATCCTTATTTGTCAAAAAATGAAAAACAATGTTTTTTACTTTTACTACATGATCTTTATCAAAAATTTCAACATTTTCTTTATCTTTAAATAAACCTTTAAATTTTGGCCAACTTCTAAATAACATATAATCTCCTTTTAAGCATTATTTATATATCTCATTGTAATATAATAACATTGATTACTTAGATCTTCAGGAATTTTAAACAATTCTCTTGCATCCTCTTCCAATGTTATATCATTAATTGTTGTGTGAGTTCTATAATTTTGCTCAGCATGACCAAATGTCTCTGCTATATCAAAATAAGAATTCATTGTTTTTCCTTTGATTTTTGATTTTTTCATTATAATCTCATCAAAGTAATATGAAAATTCTTTTGATTGTCCTAACGGTTTTACTGTTACTAAAATCATATAATCTCCTTATGTAACATTTTCCAATGTTTTAGTAATTGAGTTTTTTATATCAGCCTCAAATTGAGGTTTAATTCTATCTTTATTTAATTTTGGAATATCATTATCTCCAAAAACTTTACCTATTTTTACAGCAACGATATTATACATATACAATGTCGGTTGTCTTTCAATTACTGTATCTAATTTATTGATATATTTTCCTAAAAATTCAAGAAATAATCCATTTGGTATTTCCAATTTCTTTCCATGACCAATCATATTATATGTTTTTTGAATAAATTCAACAACACTCAATCCAACACCATCTATATCTTTTTCTTGGAATTTATTAAATAGAAAGTGAAGAATTTCTGGTAAAAATAGTTTTTTTACACTTTCTTCATGCAACCCTATTTGATAAGGTTTCAATGCTGGATTTGGTATAATTACTGCCCTTTGGCTAAATTCAACTGTTTTTCCAGTTAATGATTCTCTAAGGTAACTTTCTTTCTTTTTAAAGTTGCTTTCAAGAATTTCATCATATATCATCATTATTTTTTCTTGATATTTGAATACAGTATATCCAAAAATATCAGAATTCTCTTTGAATAAGGCATCTGATATATTCTTTTTATTTGTAATTAACTTAATATACAATGTTGAAATTTTATGAGGAATACTCTTTGCGTTGTTGTTTATTTTAATAATCGGTCTTGAACTTGGTGAAATTACTGGAATTTCATTAAGAAAAATGTAATCAAGTATTTTTGGATTATTAATATGCGTTTCAATGTATTTTTTAAGTTTTTCATTTTCTTTTGATAATTCTATAACTTTATCATAACATCTTTTTAATGAAGAAATATCAAAAACAGGATATTCTTCAAGAATTTCTTCATCGTCTCTTAAACGAGATGATTTTACTATTTTGAATTTCTCCATAGAAAAATAATACGGAGATTCTTTATTATCATGATATTTTGATTTATTCAAAACATTTTTTACAGCAAATGGCCCAAATGTTTTACTAAGTGTTCCTATGAAAATAGGATTTAATACATAAATTCCTTCAGGAAGTTTAATTTTACCGAATGTTTTTGAACGCAAGTCTGAGCTTGCACATAAAACACCACAATGCTCGCATCTTTTACCATTATTTATTTTACCAAAAGTTTTACCACATTGACATCTATTGTTTTCCAATGGCCCAAAAATTTGCTCAGAATAAATTCCTTCTGGGTGAAACTTTTCAAACTTATTGGAAACATATATTGATTGAGTAGTAATCTCTTTATACTTTGGTAAATTTTCATAAACTGAAAAATCAATTTCTACCATTTAACTTCCTTTTATTAGTATTTTTTTATGAGAATAAAGAACATTCTTGTTTTTTATTATAGGAATTTCTTCCTGAATTTTACTTAAATTTCTTTTATTCTTATATGCAAGAATTGCTTCGTACTTAAGCAAATCAAACAAATCAGATCGAAATTTGCTTATATGATAATCCGTGTTGCAAAAAATAGACAATTGTTCTTCATCATAGCATTCATGAAGCCTAAATTTTTCTACTAAAAAATTAAATACCGTCATATTGTAAAATTTTGGATTTGAACGTTCTAACTTTGAGAAAATGTTTTCTAATATTTTATCTTCATCCAACATGGCTATTCTAAATAAACGATGTTTTTTTAATACGGTTATTACAAAATTTGGTGTCAATATATTGAACTCCGGAGATCTAATAAAATTATAATTATCTATAAAATCAATGTCTCCGTTGTTGTTTATATATTCATCAATTTTTTCATTTGATATTTTGCAAAAATCAATAAACTCATTTTTTAACCAAAGACTATAATGATAATCGTCCCCTTCTGTTAACGGCAACATAATCATCTCCCAATTTTAACATTAATTTTAAAATTAGGTTTTTTTTCAGATGGGAGTAATGATCCAGCCATAGTCATTGCTACTCCTGAAGCAAATAATATCAATATTCCTCCACCAATAGCTATTCCTGTATTAACAACAGCTTCCCATAAATCAATGTCTCCTCCAGTTAATAAATAATGAAGTATTTCAATATAAAGATATCCAAAAGATGCTGGAATAGCAATTGCACCCAGACTCCCAATTATAGTAGATAGAATCAACACAGTCAGTAATAATATAACCCATGTTTTTTCTATTAAATTAATTATCTTCATTTTTTTCTCCTTATATTCTATAGTCTTCTTGATAAAATAAAATGTGTTGCTGTTGCTAAATGTTTACACATTTTCATATCACAATTTGGGTTTGTTTTTTCCGGTGGAGTTAATACAAAAGCAGGCTCCATTAATAATCCATCATTAACATACCAACAATATGCTTGTCTATATCTAAAATCATGACAATCACAATAACCCTTAATTTTTGAATTTGGATTAAGTTTTTCTGTATCACTCTCTATTTTTACAACATAAACCTGTGGTGATGGTTTGGTTGTTGCTGCTGTTGAAATTAAAGAAATTTGATATCTATATTTTTCAATATGAGTATCAATAACTTTAATTGTTGGATCTGAGGGTTTTATTACTTTTGATAAAGAAACCATTATTTCTCCTTAGTTTTATTCATTAATTCATCAAGTTTTATTATATCTTTCACTGTATTAAAAGATAGTTGCCAATCAGAAGCC
>JAADEE010000134.1 GCA_013153575.1 Chlorobiota bacterium | reverse complement strand
CAATTCTTGTGATACTCCATAATTTTCAGAACCAATTACAACACAAACATTTTCAGTATAATTTACTTTATTATAATCAATACTTTTATTTGTTTTATCCAACACGTAAAATTTATAATTATTTTTTAATTTAATAAGAATATCAAAATTATTAACATATTCAAAGGGAACATATTTAATTGTCGATCTTGATTTTCTTTGGAGTAACTTCTTATTAAACTCTTTACTGTAATTATAAATATATACTTTTTCTACTTTTAATGCATCTGCAATACGAAATATACTTCCTACATTTCCAATATCTGTTAATCCGTCAAGTATTAATATTAAAGGTAATCTATTCTCATTTAACTTAAGAATATCTTTACTTATTTCTTTTTTATCATCTTTAAATGTATGCTGAAATTCCATAATAAAATAAAAAAGCAGTCCTTAAAAGACTGCTTATGTTATTTTTAATTAATAATTATAAAATTATTGATTTTTAACTAATCTAATTCCTGCAAGTCCATCAGTTTGAGATGGGTCAAGATTAAATCTTCTGCTGTTTCTTAATACATCAGATCTACACATAAAGTTTCCACCTCTACAAACTTTGCTAACTCCGGTTTCAGGTCCTGTAGGATTGCTTTCTGGTGAATTTTTATAATATTCAGGTTCATACCAATCATAGCACCACTCCATTGCATTACCTGTCATATCATAAATTCCTAATTCATTAGGTTTCTTTTGCCCTACTTCATGAGATGAATTTCCTGAATTATTAATACTCCAAGCAACTTCATCTAAATCATTACTACCACTAAAAGCATAAAATTTTGATTTTTGTCCTCCTCTTGCAGCATATTCCCACTCTGCTTCAGTTGGTAATCTATATCCATTAGCATCAGGTATAAAAACTGCAGTAAATCTATTGCTGTCTCTTTTTAGTTCATAGCATCTGTCTAATCTACTTGCACGGCTTAACCAATTGCAATACATTACAGCATCTTCCCATGTTATATTATTTATAGGAGAACGTGGCAAACCTTCCGGTAATTTATGCCCTGTTACTCTACAAAATTTTGCATATTCATCAACAGTTACTTCATATTTTGACATAAAAAATGTATTTAAAGTAACTTTATGTTCTGGTCTTTCATCTGAATTTGCACTATAGTCATTTCCCATATAGAAATCTCCACCTTCAACTAAAACCATTTCAGGTCCTTTATCTTGCGACTGCCCAAATGTTATGTTAAATGCGAACAATAATGCTACTAAATAAAATAATTGTTTCATAGTATAAATAATTAAATTTCTAAAATATTAGTTACAAAATTAATGTTATAAATTTAAAAAAGAAATAATTTTTTAAAAATATATATTATCAAATGAAAAAATATTTTCTAATTTATCTTTTTCTGATATTATAACATCTTGTTTTTCGATTTTCCAATCGATGTTTAAAGTTAGGTCATTATAAATAATTGAACGTTCAAATTCAGGTTTATAGATATTGTCAATTTTATAAGAAACAACAGCCGTTTCACTCAAAACAGCAAACCCATGAGCAAAACCTCTTGGTACCAATAATTGTTTTTTGTTTTCCTCACTTAATTCTATTGCAAAAGACTTGCCAAAAGTTTTTTTATCTTTTCTAAGATCAACTGCAACATCTAAAATACGTCCATTTATTGCTCTAACTAATTTTGCTTGTGCATATGGTTTAATTTGAAAATGCAAACCTCTTATGGTTCCATATTTTGATTTTGACTGATTATCTTGAATAAAATCATAAAACAAATTATGTTTTTCAAATTCTCTTTTATTATAACTTTCATAAAAATAACCTCTTTCATCTTCAAAAACTTGAGGTTCTATTATAAGTAAATCATCTATACCTGTTTTTATAACATTCATTTTTTACTAATATTGGTATGTTTTTATTTTTCCTTCAGCAATTGAAATTAAATATTGCCCATAATCATTATTTTTCATTTCATTGCCAAGTTTGAGTAATTGTTGTTTATTAATAAACCCTTTACCATAAGCAATTTCCTCAATACATGCAACTTTCAATCCTTGCCTGTGCTCAATTGTTTCTATAAAATTAGATGCTTGAAGTAAACTTGCATGTGTTCCTGTATCAAGCCATGCCATACCTCGTCCTAAGACTTTTACTTGTAATATTTTTTCTTTTAAGTAAATCTTATTTAAATCGGTAATTTCAAGTTCACCTCTTTCTGAGGGTTTTAAGTTTTTTGCTTTTTCAATAACTGAATTATCATAAAAATACAATCCTGTTACAGCATAATTTGATTTTGGATTTTCAGGTTTTTCTTCTAATGAAAGTGCATTTCCTTCACTATCAAAATCTACAACTCCATATCGTTTAGGATCTTTAACATAATAACCAAAAACTATTGCTCCGTTTTCTAGTTTTGCAGATTCTTCTAATATCCTTGAAAATTCATAGCCATAAAAAAGATTATCTCCTAATATTAAACATACATTATCATCTCCAATAAAGTCTTCACCAATAATAAATGCTTGTGCTAAGCCATCAGGTGAAGGCTGTACTGCATATTCAATTTTTATTCCAAGTTGCGAACCATCGCTTAAAAGTTTCCTAAAATTATCTATATCATTAGGGGTTGAAATTATTAAAATATCTCTTA
The DNA here is from genome assembly GCA_013153575.1 of Chlorobiota bacterium. Taxonomy (GTDB): domain Bacteria; phylum Bacteroidota; class Bacteroidia; order Bacteroidales; family JAADGE01; genus JAADGE01. The sequence goes on along the minus strand of JAADEE010000134.1, from coordinate 1,544 downwards.
TTCCTGCCGACATTAAGTTTGATAATGGATAGTATATCATTGGCTTGTCGTAAATTGGCAAAATTTGTTTTGAGATACTTTTTGTTATAGGATATAATCTTGTGCCTGAGCCTCCTGCTAAAATAATTCCTTTCATTTAAATATTTATTTTATAATTCTATCAAAATACTCAATAGTTTTCATTAAACCATCTTCTAAGTTAACCTTAGGTTCCCAATTTAATTTTTCTTTTGCAAGGGTTATATCAGGTTTTCTTTGCATTGGGTCATCTTGAGGAAGTGGCATATAAATAATTTTAGATTTTGAGTTTGTTAACTTAATAACTTTTTCAGCTAGTTCTAATATTGTAAATTCACCCGGATTTCCAATATTTACAGGACCTGTAAAATCTTCATCAGTATTATTCATTAAACTTATTATTCCTGCAACTAAATCATCTACATATTGAAAACTTCTTGTTTGCGAACCATCACCATAAACTGTTATATCTTTGTTTTGAAGGGCTTGAACAATAAAATTAGATACAACTCTACCATCATTAGGATGCATATTAGGTCCGTAAGTATTAAATATACGTGCTATTTTTATTCTAACTTTATTTTGAAAATTATAATTCATAAATAAAGTTTCAGCAACCCTTTTTCCTTCATCATAGCATGAACGAGGACCAAGAGGATTTACGTTACCCCAGTATGATTCAGGTTGAGGATGTATTTCCGGATCTCCATAAACTTCACTTGTTGATGCCTGAAATATTTTTGCATTAACTCTTTTAGCTAATCCTAACATATTTATTGCTCCTAAAACTGATGTTTTAACAGTTTTTATAGGATTATACTGGTAATGAACAGGTGATGCAGGACATGCAAGATTATAAATTTCATCAATCTCTGCAAAATATGGCATTGTTACATCATGCCTAACAAGTTCAAAAAAATGATTATCAAGAAGATGAACAATATTCTTTTTGCTTCCTGTAAAAAAATTGTCTAATGCTATAACATCATTTCCATCATTAAGCAATTTCTCGCATAAATGAGATCCTATAAATCCTGCACCTCCTGTTACTAAAATTCTTTTCATAAAAATTAATTACCTTCCAATTCCAAAATACTTAAATCCGTTTTCTTTCATTTCAGAATGTTCATAAATATTTCTTCCATCAAATACAACATGCTCTCTCATTAACTTTCTCATTATGTCGTAATTTAAAACTCTAAACTCATTCCATTCTGTAACTAAAAGAAGTGCATCAGCATCAACTAATGTATTAAATTTATCATCAGCATATTCAATTTTATCTCCTATAATATGTTTAGCTTCTTCTGTTGCAACAGGATCATATGCTGAACCTTTAGCTCCAATTTGTAAAAGTTTGTTTATTAAAACAATCGAAGGAGCTTCACGCATATCATCGGTATTTGGTTTAAATGCTAAACCCCAAATTGCAATTTTTTTATCTTTTAAATTTCCTTTAAAATAAGAATATAATTTATTATAAAGTACTGATTAATTCTATCTGTTTCTTTAAGTAAACCGAAATC
>JAADEE010000288.1 GCA_013153575.1 Chlorobiota bacterium | reverse complement strand
AGAATAAGACGTGGGGAAAATTGGTCTTACTTATTTAACCAATGATAAAATTACAAAATGAAACAAATTCAAATGGTTGACTTAAAAAGTCAATACAGTAGAATAAAACCTGAGATTGATTCAGCAATTCAAAATGTAATTAACAACACATCATTTATAAATGGAGCTTCTGTTCAAGATTTTTCAAGCAATCTTGAAAAATACTTAGATGTTAAACATGTAATACCATGTGCAAATGGAACAGATGCTCTTCAAATTGCATTAATGGCACTCGGTTTAAAACCCGGAGACGAAGTTATTACCTCAGATTTTACCTTCATTGCAACAGTTGAAGTCGTTGCTCTTTTAGGTTTAAAATTAAAATTTGTAGACGTAGATAAAAACACATTTAATCTTATTCCTGAAGAAGTTGAAAAAGCAATTACTCCAAAAACAAAAGCAATAGTACCAGTTCATATGTTTGGGCAAGGTGCTAACATGGAAGCAATTATGAAAATTGCAAAAAAACATAACATCTTCGTAATTGAAGATACAGCTCAAGCAATTGGTGGAGAATATAAATGTACAGATGGAAAAACAAAAAAACTAGGAACAATAGGTACAATTGGATGCACCTCATTTTTTCCATCTAAAAATTTAGGATGTTTTGGTGATGGTGGTGCAATTTTTACAAACAACGATGAACTTGCAATAAAATTAAAACAAATAACAAATCATGGTTCAAAAGTTAAATATTACCATGATGAAATTGGTGTAAATTCAAGATTAGATTCAATACAAGCAGCAATACTTAATGTAAAACTAAAATATTTAGATGAATATATTTTAGCAAGACAAAAAGCTGCAAACTTTTATGACAATGCCTTTAAAAATAATTCTAAAATAAAAATTCCGGGAAGAGACAAAAACTCAACTCACGTTTTCCATCAATACACATTACAACTTGAAGGAATTAACAGAGACGACCTAAAAGAACATCTTAACAACAAAGGAATACCTGCAATGATTTATTACCCCTACCCTCTTCACTTGCAAAATGCATATAAATACCTTGGATATAAAAAAAACGACTTCCCTAATACAGAAAACTTATGTAATAAAGTATTATCTTTGCCAATGCATACTGAATTAACAAATGAACAACTACAATTTATAACCGAAACAGTTTTAGAATATGCAAACAAATAAAAAATACTTTGCACATGAAACAGCAGTAATTGATGATAATTGCAATATAGGTGAAGGCACAAAAATATGGCATTTCTCACATATAATGTCAAATTGTAAAATTGGAGAAAAATGCAATATCGGACAAAACGTTGTTGTTTCACCGGATGTTATTTTAGGAAAAAACGTTAAAATTCAAAATAATGTTTCAATATACACAGGTGTAATTTGTGAAGATGATGTTTTCTTGGGACCATCAATGGTTTTTACAAATGTTATAAACCCTCGAAGTGCAGTAAACAGAAGAGGACAATACGAAAAAACCATTGTAAAAAAAGGTGCATCAATTGGTGCAAATGCTACAATAGTTTGTGGGCACAACATCGGGAAATTTGCTTTTATAGGAGCAGGAGCTGTAGTAACAAAAGAAGTTAAAGATTATGCATTAGTTGTAGGAAACCCTGCTAAACAAATAGGTTGGATGAGCGAATACGGTCATCGTTTAAACTTTAATGAAGAAGGTATTGCAATTTGCCCTGAAAGTAAAGAAAAATATAAACTATCAGAAAATAAAGTAACTAAACTTTAAAAATATAAAATGAAAAATTTTGCCCTAATAGGAGCAGCAGGTTACATTGCAGTTAGGCATATGCAAGCAATTAAAGAAACAGGAAATAACTTAATTGCAGCACTTGATAAATTCGATAGTGTAGGAATTATCGACAGTTATTTTCCTGATGCTGACTTCTTTACAGAATTTGAACGTTTCGACAGGCATATTGATAAGCTAAGACATAATGAAAACAAAAGTATTGATTATGTAAGTATTTGCACACCAAATTATTTGCACGATTCTCATATTCGTTTTGCATTAAAACAACATGCCGATGCAATTTGCGAAAAACCTATGGTACTTAACCCTTGGAATGTTGATGCTCTTGCAGAAGTTGAGAAAGAAACAGGACAAAAAATTAACAACATACTTCAACTTCGTTTACATCCTAACATTATAAAACTAAAAAAAGAAGTTGAAAGTGCCCCTAAAGATAAAATATTTGACATAGATTTAACATACCTCACATCACGAGGACGGTGGTATTCAATAAGTTGGAAAGGAGATATACAAAAAGCAGGAGGAGTTGCAACAAATATCGGAGTACACTTTTTTGACATGCTGACTTGGATTTTTGGAGACGTTAAAGAAAATATCGTTCACATTTCAGAAACTGAAAAAGCAGCAGGTTTTCTAAAACTTGAAAAAGCAAATGTAAGATGGTTTTTAAGTGTAGATTATAAAAACATTCCCGAAAACATAAAAAAAACAGGACAAAGAATTTACCGATCAATTACAGTTGACGGAAAAGAAATTGAATTTAGCGGTGGTTTCACCGATTTACACACATTAAGTTATCAAGAAATTCTTAAAGGGAATGGTTTTGGTTTAAAAGATGTAAAACCTACAATACAAACTGTTTATGAAATAAGAAACGCATCTCCTGTTGGCTTAAAAGGAGATTATCACCCATTACTAAAAAAATAAATATAATGTATAACAAAATAATAAGAGAAAAAGCAATAATATCAGTAATAGGTTTAGGATATGTTGGGTTACCAATTGCCCTTGAATTTGCAAAAAAAATACGTGTTATAGGATTTGATATTAGTGAAGAAAGAGTTGAAATGATGAAAAATCATATCGATCCAAGTGAAGAACTTGTTAAAGAAGATTTTGAAAATACAAATATTTTATTCACATCAAATCCTGAAGACTTAAAACAAGCTCAATTTCATATTGTTGCAGTACCAACACCTATTGACGAACATAATCTTCCTGATTTAAAACCTCTTTTGTCAGCTTGTAAAACTGTTGGAAAAGCTATATCTAAAAAAGACTATGTTGTTTTTGAATCAACCGTTTATCCGGGTTGTACAGAAGAAGACTGTGTTCCTGTTCTTGAAAAAGAATCAGGTTTAAAATTCTGTGAAGACTTTAAAGTTGGCTACTCACCCGAACGAATTAATCCGGGCGACAAAGTACACACATTAACATCAATAACAAAAATTGTTTCCGGTTGCGATGAAGAATCATTAGAAAACATAGCAAATGTTTATGAAATAATATTAAAAAACGGAACACACAAAGCAAGCTCCATAAAAGTTGCTGAAGCTGCAAAAATAATTGAAAACACACAAAGAGATGTAAACATTGCTTTAATGAACGAACTTTCAATTATTTTTAACAGACTTGGAATTAACACCTACGAAGTTTTAGAAGCCGCAGGCACAAAATGGAACTTCTTAAAATTCACTCCGGGTTTAGTTGGAGGGCACTGCATAGGCGTAGATCCATATTATCTCGTTCACAAAGCAAAGCAACTTGGTTATCATCCTCATATAATTAATTCAGGAAGATTTGTAAACGACTCAATGGGAGGATATGTTGCAAAGCAAACTGTAAAAGCAATTGCAAACAAAGACAAAAACATACGCAATTCCCACGTTCTTGTTATGGGCTTTACATTTAAAGAAAACGTAAGTGATATTAGAAATACAAAAGTTGAAACTATTGTAAAAGAACTAGAATCATACAAAGTTATTGTTGATGTTGTTGACCCATATGCATCTCCAAAAGAAGTTGAAGAAGAATATAAAATTAAAATACTAGAAAAATGTGGAAAAAACTACGATGCAATAATTGTTGCTGTAAACCACAAAGAATATATTAATTTAGATGAAAATTTCTTTAAAGAACACCTTAACAAAGATGGAATTTTATTTGACATAAAAGGTATTTACAAAAATAAGATTAAAGATATAACCTACTTAAGTTTATAAAAAAATACAACAATTTAATTATCACTTTTATTGTTTTTTAATTATTTGTGTTGTAATTTTGTAATTGAGATTTAAAAAGAGCGTCCGGGTTATGGTCCCGGTAATGTAACCTTTTTAAATCTCTTTTTTTATTATTTTATACTATAAAATTACATTCTATCCTATATGCTTACCTTCTAAAAAAACATAATTAATTTTATTTTAGA
>JAADEE010000203.1 GCA_013153575.1 Chlorobiota bacterium | reverse complement strand
GATGGAACTTGCGATAATGAAATATCAATTACATGTGATGGTATAACAGTAAATCTTACATTAGATTAATAAATATATTTATTGAAAAATAGCCAACTTGTTAATTCAAGTTGGTTTTTTTTGTTGTTAATTTATATTATTATTAACTTCGTAGAAATAAATTAATACCTCCATAAAATGAAAAAAACACTAATCTCAATTTTATTATTAATCCCTATTTTTTTATTTTCTCAACAAAACCCTATTGATAGTTTAATTACATTAATAGATAAAACAACCATTGATACTACTAAAGTTAACCTTTTAAATGAAGCTGCCGGTATGTTGCGAGGTCGTGATAATACTAAAGCAATGGATTTAACAAAACAGGCAATAGAAATTGCAGAAAAACATAATTATAAAAAAGGAATTGCAGATGCAAATAAAACTTTAGGTATTATTTATTTTATGATAGGCGATTTTGATAAAGCATATGAAGCCTCGAATAAAAGTAAAGAAACATATGAAAGTATAGGAGATAAAAACGGAGTTGCTGCATGTTCTGTTAATTTAGGAATATTTAATGGAAGACAAGGCAAAATAACAGAAGCAAAAAAAAGTTATGAAGAAGCATTAGCAATATATAAGGAAATAGGAGATAATGAAGGAAGTGCTAAAATATATTTAAATTTAGGAAACTTATACAAAGTACAAGGAAATTATAAAAGAGCATTAGATAATTACTATAAAGCTCTTGAAATTTTTGAAAAAGTAGATAACAAATCAAGAGTAGCACAAATATTCCAGAATATAGGAATTGTTTATAGTGAACAAAAAGAATATGATAAAGCTCTTGAAAACTACAATAAAGCACTAAATGTATTTGCAAAGTTAGAAGATTTAAGAGGAATTGCCGAGGTTAACAATAATATAGGTAATAATTATGCAGATACAGAAGAATACGATTTAGCAATTGATTACTATTTAAAAGGCCTAAAATTATTTAAAGAAATCGGCTATACTCCAAGAATTGCATATTCATATTACAATTTAGGAGATGCAAATAATAAAATAAAGAACTATAAAAAAGCCAAAGAATATTTTGACAAAAGTTTAGAACTTTATAAAAAAATGAATTATGATGCCGGAATGGCAATGTGTTATAATGGCTTGGGCGAATATTATTTCAGACAAAAACAATATAAAAAAGCTGCACAATATCTTGAAAAAGCAAAACAATTATCACACGGTGCAGATTTAAGAACATTATCAGATGCAGTTGAATGGCTTAGTAAATCATATGCAAAAACAGGCAAGTATAAAGAAGCATATGAAAATCATGTTCTTTTTAAACAATATAATGATAGTATGTTTAATGAGAATAATGAAAAAACTATAACATCCTTAGCTTTACAATATGAATTTGCAAAACAAGAAGAAAAAAGAATATTAAAAGAAAAAATTGAAAAAGAAAAACAAAAAGAAATTCAAAGAGAAAAAGACAAAGTTAATAAAATTAGATTTATAGGGCTTTTTGGTTTATTTATAGGAGCATTAATAATTGCAGTAATTTCAGTTTTAAGTTATAAAAGAAAACAAAAAGCAAATATTTTATTAAAAGCTCAGAAAGAAGAAATTGAACATCAAAAAATTGAACTAGAACAAAGTAATGAAGAAATTTTAGCACAAAGAGATGAAATTGAAACTAAAAATATATTAATTACAGAGCAAAGAGATATTGCCTTAAAACAAAAACAAGAAATAACAGATAGTATTCATTATGCTCAAAGAATACAAGAAGCAGTATTACCAAACCGAAAAATGTTTGTTAATTATATTGAAGATTATTTCATTTTATTTAAACCTAAAGATATTGTAAGTGGAGATTTTTATTGGATGACAAGAGTTGATGATAAACTTATTGTTACGGCAGCAGATTGTACAGGACATGGTGTGCCAGGAGCCTTTATGAGTATGTTGGGAGTGACATTTTTAAATGAAATTGTTAACAAAGATAAAGTATTGCAGCCAAGTAAAATTCTTGACAGATTAAGAGAAAAAGTTATATCTTCATTACATCAAGAAGACGGAGAAACAAAAGATGGAATGGATATAGCAATTGCAGTTATTGATACTACAAAAAAAGAATTGCAATTTGCCGGAGCATACAACCCTCTTTATTTAATTAAAAAAGGTGAAAATGAAATTACAAAAATAAAAGCAGATAGAATGCCTATTGGTATTCATTTAAAAATGAATGTTAATTTTACAAATCATGTAATTCCGTATAATTCAGGAGATGTTATTTATCTCTTTTCTGATGGTTATGTTGACCAATTTGGAGGTGAAAAAGGTAGAAAGTTAAAGTCTAAAAAATTTCAAGAGTTGCTATTAAATATAAAAGATAAACCAATGGCGGAGCAAAAAGAAATTTTAGATAAATTCCTGCTTAAATGGAGAGGTGATTTAGAACAATTGGATGATATTATTGTTATTGGATTAAGACTTTAGAAAATTAAATCAAAAAAAGCTCTGAAATTTTTCAGAGCTTTTTATATTAAGAATTAAATCTTAATTATTTTTTTGCATTTTTAAATGCGCTTAAACCTGCATAAACAGCAGCATCACCAAGTTCATTTTCAATTCTAATTAATTGATTGAATTTTGCAATACGCTCACTACGTGAACCTGAACCTGTTTTTATTTTGCCGGAAGCAACAGCAACAGCTAAATCAGCAATTGTAGTATCTTCAGTTTCTCCTGAACGGTGAGATACAAAGCAATTGAAATTATTTTTACCCGCAAGTTCAATTGTTTCTAAAGTTTCAGTAATTGAACCAATTTGATTAACTTTAATTAAAATTGAGTTTGCAGCATTTTTATCAATAGCTTCTTGTAAAATTTCTTTATTTGTGCAAAGTAAGTCATCACCAACAAGTTCTATTTTATCTCCTAAAACTTTAACCATTTTTTGCCATCCTTCCCAGTCGTTTTCATCTAAACCGTCTTCAATAGAAATTATAGGATATTTTTCACTCCATTCTTTCCAAAGTTCAATCATTTGGTCAGAGTTCATAGTAGAATTGTCAGATTTAAAGAAAACATATTTTCCATCTCTGTACATTTCACTCGTTGCAGGGTCAAGAGCAATTGAAATATCTTCACCGGGTTTATATCCGGCAGCTTCAATAGCTTCCATTATAACTTCCATTGCTTCTTCATTCGATTTTAATTCAGGAGCATATCCACCTTCGTCACCAACACCTGTGCTATATCCTTTACCTTTAAGTATTTTTCCAAGTGCATGGAAAGTTTCAGCACCCATTCTAATAGCTTCTTTAAAAGAAGGAGCATTATGAGGTACAATCATAAATTCTTGGAAGTCAACATTGTTTCCTGCATGAGAACCACCATTTATAACATTCATACTTGGGCAAGGAAGTACATGTGCATTTGCTCCACCTAAATATCTGTAAAGTGGCATATCAAAACAATCAGCAGCAGCACGTGCAACAGCCATTGAAACTCCAAGTATTGCATTAGCTCCAAGTTTAGCTTTGTTTGGAGTTCCGTCTAAATCAATCATTGTTTTATCAATAAGCCTTTGTTTTGAAGCATCAATTCCAATAATTGCAGGAGCAATAATTTCATTAACATTAGCAACAGCTTTTAAAACACCTTTGCCTTCATAACGAGTTTTGTCACCATCTCTTAATTCAACAGCTTCTTTTTCTCCTGTTGATGCTCCTGATGGAACAATTGCTCTTGATTTAATTCCACATTCAAGTGAAACTTCAACTTCAACTGTAGGGTTTCCTCTTGAATCTAAAACCTCAATTGCTTTTACATCTGTAATAATCATAATATTATATTTTTAAAAATTATTTAAATAATCAGTCTAATAATTTACAAAGAAAAAGAAATATTCATATTTTTCATGAATTTTTATGATATTTCTAACAAATTTAATATTTTTAGAAGTTTTATAAGAATATTATTTGTTTTATGACAAATGTAAAAAACATATTTGTAGCAATATTGTTATTATTATCTCAATTATTATTATCTCAGAATAAAAAGATAGATAGTTTAAGACATGTTTTATCTCATACTAAGAATGATAGTATAAAGATAAGGCTTTATAGTAGTATTGCATATAATTATGAGAATATTGCAAACATCGATAGTTCTATATTTTATTATAAAAAAGCACTTAAATTAGCTAATATA
>JAADEE010000204.1 GCA_013153575.1 Chlorobiota bacterium | reverse complement strand
AAAAGGAAAAATAAGTCTAATAAATGACAAAAATGAAGAAAATATTATTTCTGAAAAAGGTACTGACATTACTAATAATATTGAAGAAATAAAACGCCCACTAAAAATTGGTAAAACAACATTTGGAAATTTAATTCTATTTAAAGAAAAAGATAAACAACTTCCAGAATTTCAAGAAAACTTCATATCATCAGTTGCAGATACCTTAGCATCAGTAATTAATAGAAAAAAAGAACAAGACGAACTAAAAAAAATAAAAGAAGACCTTGAAGAAAAAAACAAACATATTAGAAAATATTTAGTTCAACTAGAACAACAAAGTGCCGAAAGAGAAAGCTTAAATCAAATGATTTTAGCACAAAAAAAACAAGTTGAAGAAAAAAACAAACAAGTCCAAATACAAAGAGACGAAGTTGAACAATATGCAAAACAACTTGAAAAACAATCTCTCGAACAAGAAAAAGTAACACAAGAACTATTTGCTCAAAAACTTCAAGTTGAACAACGAAACTTTGAAGTTGAACAATACGCAAAACAACTTGAAGAACAAGCTAAAGAACAAGAAATACTTAACCAAAAACTTTTTGCTCAAAAACTAGAAGTTGAGCAAAGAAATATGGAAGTTGAACTCTACACTAAAAAGTTAGAGGAACAAGCTAAAGAACAAGAAAAACTTAACCAACAAGTATTTGCTCAAAAACTAGAAGTTGAGCAAAGAAATATGGAAGTTGAACAATATGCAAAACAACTTGAAGAACAAGCTAAAGAACAAGAAAAACTTAACCAAGAACTATTTGCTCAAAAAATGGAAGTTGAGCAACGTAATATGGAAGTTGTTCAATACATGAATATGCTTGAAGAACAAGCTAAAGAGCAAGAAGTTCTTAACCAACGTTTATTTGCTCAAAGTTTAGAAGTTGAACAAAAAAGTTTTGAAATTGAGCGTTATTCTAAAGAAGTAGAAGTACTTAAAGAAAAAGCAGAAGCAACTCTAAAACATTTAAATGATTCAATTAATTATTCAAAATATATACAAGACTCTTTATTACCATTAGATTCTTTCTTAGAAGAAAATATACCCGGAGAATACTTTGTTTATTACAAACCTAAAGAAACAATTGGAGGAGACTTTTACTATGTAAATAAAGTTCAAGATTACCTAATATTAGCAGTTGCAGATTGTACCGGACATGGTGTCCCCGGAGCATTAATTACAATGTTAGGAATTACATTCTTAAATGATATTGTTGAAAGAAACCTAGTTGAAAATACAGGAGAAGCTTTAAACTTTTTAAGAAAAAGAATTAAAACAACATTTAGGTCATACGGTAGTAACTTACAAAACAAAAACGGCTTAGATATAGTGCTTTGTGCAATTGATCTAAAAACAAATATAATGCAATACTCAGGAGCTTTTAACCCATTATTTATTTTTAGAGATGATGAATTAATGGAATTTAAAGCAACTAGAAATCCTATTGGTTATTACCCTGTTGAAAGAGACTTTAAAACAACAAAAATACAACTACAAAAAGATGATGTTATCTATCTTTTCTCTGACGGATATTCTGACCAAGTTGGAGGACCAAAAGGTAGAAAATTCTCAAAAAGACAATTCAAAGATTTCTTACATGAAATACACAAATTCCCTATGACAAAACAAAGCGTCTTTGTTGATAAAATTATGCAAAAATGGATGGGAGATAACCCACAAGTTGATGATATGACCATAATGGGAATAAAATGGGATAACCACATTATATAAAAATCAAAATATAAAACAATATAAATAAATTAATTAAATGAATATTGAATTAATAAAAAAAACTGCGAATACAGTTAGAGCATTATCAATGGATGCTGTTCAAAAAGCAAATTCAGGACATCCGGGACTTCCAATGGGAATGGCTGATGTTGGAACTGTTTTGTTTAATGAATTTTTAAAATTTAACCCTAACAATCCTGATTGGTTTAACCGCGATAGATTCGTTTTATCAGGAGGACACGGAAGCACACTACTTTACAGTTTGCTTCATTTATATGGTTATGATTTAAGCATTGATGATTTAAAACAATTCAGACAATGGCACAGTAAAACACCCGGTCACCCTGAATACCAAGACACTCCGGGAGTAGAAACTACAACAGGTCCTTTAGGACAAGGAATTGCGAATGCTGTTGGTATGGCACTTGCCGAAAACTTAATAGCTTCAAAATATAACACAAATACCGAAGTTATTAACCATTTTACATACGTAATGGCAGGTGATGGTGATTTACAAGAAGGTATCTCACACGAAGCATGCTCATTTGCAGGACATAATAAATTAGGAAAACTAATTTTACTTTACGATTCTAACAATATAACAATTGACGGACCTACAAAAGTTTCTTTCTCAGAAGATATTGAAAAAAGATTTCAAGCATACGGTTGGGACGTACAAAAAATTGATGGACATAATTACGATGAAATATATAATGCAATAAATAATGCAAAAAATAACACAGATAAACCATCAATAATTATTTGCAAAACAACAATTGGTTTCGGAAGCCCTAATAAATCAGGAACTTCTGATGTACATGGTTCACCACTTGGTGCAGAAGAAATCATTCTTACAAAAGAAAATCTCGGCATTTCAACCGAAGACTTTTATGTTCCTAATGAAGTTTATGATTTTACTAAAGAAAAAATAACTGCAGGAGAACAAGCTGAAAAAGAATGGGAAAAATTATTCGAAAAATATTCATCTGAAAATGATGAAGCAGCAGCAGAATTAAAAAAAATAATTAATAACGAACTTGTTGATTATAAATTACCAACATTTGAAGTAGGAACAAAATTTGCAACCAGAGCATCATCAGGTAAAGTTTTAGATGAATTAGCTCCTCAAATTCCTAATTTAGTTGGAGGTTCTGCCGATTTAACACCTTCAAATAAAACAAAAGCTAAAAATCAAAATTCATATAGCGTAGCTAATCCTTCAGGACAATACATCCACTACGGAATTCGCGAATTTGGGATGGGTGCAATAATGAACGGAATGGCACTACATGGCGGAATTATTCCTTATGGAGGAACTTTCTTTGTTTTCTCTGATTATATGAGAAATGCAATAAGAATGGCTGCCTTAATGGGATTACGTGTAATTTATGTTTTCACTCATGACTCAATAGGTTTAGGTGAAGACGGACCTACACACCAACCAATAGAACACCTATCTTCTTTAAGAGCAATTCCTAACATGGTGAACCTCAGACCTATGGACGCCAATGAAGTTGCAGTTGCTTGGGATATTGCTTTAAAAAGAACAGATGGACCAACATCACTAGTTTTAACAAGACAAGGTTTACCAACTGTTGACAGAAGTGCAAGAGGTTATGCCGATGTTAAAAATGCTTATTACGGAGCATACACTTTAAGTGAAGACGTTGATGCTGATTTAATTATAATGGCAAGTGGTTCTGAAGTTGAAATTGCATTAAAAGCACAAGAAATTCTTAATAAAGAAGGTATTGAAGTTAATGTTGTTTCATTCCTTTCAACCGAATTATTTGATAAACAACCGGATGAATACAAAGAAAAAGTTTTACCTAAAAGTATCAGAAACAGAATTGCTATTGAAGCAGGTTCAGATATGAGTTGGTATAAATATGTTGGTTTAGACGGAAAAGTTATCAGCATAAATTCATTTGGTGCATCAGCTCCTTATGAACTTCTTTACGAAAAATTTGAAATTACTGTTGAAAATCTTGTAAATTCTGCAAAAGAAATGCTAAAATAGATTTTCATTTTGAAATTAGAAATTAGTTTTAACCAACTGATTTCTAATTTCTTTTTAATTATAACTTGTCTAAAATGCAAGTTTATGGATAATATTAGTTATCCTATAAAAAATTTAACCTAAATTATTAACATTTTGCTTTATTTAGCAAACTTAAGAACCTATAATACTGTTATAGTTAGAACATTAATTTAAATGAAACAAAAAAAAATATCTCCATCTTTATTATCAGCAAACTTTTCAAATCTTGAAAAAGATATTAAAATGTTAGAAGAAGGTGGTGCTCACCTACTCCATGTAGATGTTATGGATGGGCATTTTGTTCCTAATATTACAATGGGGCATGTTGTTGTTGAAGCAATTAATGAAGTTGCAAACATACCACTTGATGTACATTTAATGATTGACGACCCTGATTTTTATGTTAATGCATTT
>JAADEE010000056.1 GCA_013153575.1 Chlorobiota bacterium | reverse complement strand
TCCGATGCTCCAAGTTCATTATAAGTTGTTCCTACCTGGTAAATTAAATCTCCAACGGTTTTAAAATCTGAAGTAATTGTATTTCTTACATCTTTAATTTTTGAAGCCATCGAATACACAATCGTTGGTGGCACAGAAATCTTCACACCTTCTGCCTTAAAATCATTCTTCATACTATCCTTACCGGAAGTCATAGGAATATCATAAAAAGTTGACATATCGTAAAGTGCTTCGCACATTTGAACAAGTTTAGCTAACTTTTCTTTTCCATCAGGATTTTTTTCAGGATGATACAAGCTGTCAGGAACACTAAAATTATCATTCACAGTCCAAAAAACATCATCATCTTTTTTAGTATTTGGCAGTGTTCCTCCAACTGCAATTATCTGACGTACAGCTTCATCAAATGCTCCGCATGACATTTCATAAGCATCAATATCTCCAAACTTTGGCATAATACCATTTGATACTGCAATGCCTTCAAAACTACCATGTTCAAAACGCATTACGGCAGCATCTTGCGGACTTATTCCATGCTCGCCCATTAAAGGCTTAATAATACTTTTGCCCTTTACTTCGTGGTCGTATTTTCTGATTATGTTTTCTCGTGAACTTATATTTAAACTTGAAAGTAGTTTTACCAGAATTTCATTATAATCTTTAACATTAATATTATTTGGCTCTTGCAATTTTGGTGCTTGCCATTCTGCAATCATCTTTTTTTGCGGAACTCCATTGTGTAAAAAATCTAAATCTACATAATGAATTATTTTATTGTTGAAACGAATATCAAGAAAGCCTGAATTTGTAAAATAGCCTATATCAGTAACTTCAACTTCCATATTTTCAGCAAGTTTGAAAAAAGCATTAATATTTTTAGGCTCTACAACTATAGTCATACGTTCTTGCGACTCTGAAACAAATATTTCCCAAGGTTTAAGACCTGAATATTTTAAAGGTACTTTTTCAAGATTAACTAATGCGCCATTTGTGATTTCGGCAAGTTCGCCTACGGAAGACGACAATCCGCCTGCTCCATTATCGGTGCTACTTTTTATTAATCCTTTTCTTGTTGCAATTATCATAAAATCAGATAGTTTCTTTTGGGTAATAGGACTACCAATTTGCACTGCTGATTGTGGTGATTTTTCATTAATTTCTGTTGAAGAAAAAGTTGCTCCGTGAATGCCATCCTTCCCTACTCGTCCGCCTGCCATTATAATTCTGTCATTAACATCAATAGGTTTTTCCCATGAGTTTCTGCCAAGATAATTATCAGGCATTATTCCTCCTGTGCCACAAAAAACCAAAGGTTTTCCTGCAAATCTATCATCAAAAACTACTGAACCGTTTACAGTTGGAATACCGGATTTGTTACCACCATCTTCAATTCCATTTACAACTCCTTCCATAATTCTGCGAGGGTGAAGTTGCCCTTTCAACAATTTCTTTTTATAATTTGGTGAACCAAAACACAAAACATTAGTATTAAACAAAAGTTCTGCTCCTCCAATTCCTGTGCCCATAATATCGCGATTTACACCGAGGATACCTGTAATTGCACCACCATAAGGGTCGAGTGCCGAAGGTGAGTTATGCGTTTCAACTTTCCAAACAAAAAGTTTGTCTTTTGTTGCTCGAACTGTTCCTGCATTATCATCAAAAACTTTTATAAGCCAGTGATTGTTATTTCTTTTTAAATTTTCTTGAATAACATCAGTCGAACCTTTTATGTAAGTTTTAAAAAGTGAATTAATAGTTTTTTTCTCTCCTGTTTCTTTATTCTCATAATAAATTTCAGCATTAAATTCCTTGTGTTTGCAATGCTCAGACCAAGTTTGTGCAAAAACTTCTAATTCTACATCTGTTAATTTTTCGCTTAAACCTATTTTCTTTCTTTCGGCAATTACTTTTTCATCTTTAAAATAGTTACGAATTGCTTTCATTTCTTCAATACTTAAAGCCAAAATTTTATCTTCGGAAAGTTTAATTAGTTCTTCATCTGAAATATCTAAATCTATAAATTCAACAGTTTCATCTGTTTGCATTTTAACTTTTGGAACATAAGGAATAAAATCCTCATCTTCTTTTGTAAATACCTGAATATGATTTATTAATGGGTTTCCAAGTAATGCTTTCGCAATCGTACTTAAATCATCTTTTGAAAGTTTATTTTCGATATAATAAATGTCTTGTGTAAAAATGTGCTGAACATTAATATCAATTTTGCGATTAAGAAAATCTGCAAGTGCAGTTTGTGCCGAAATTCCTATATCATCAGTTACACCGGGAAGTTGTGCTATTGCAATAAGACTTTGAAACTTATTATTTTCATACACCTTATTAATAAGGACTTCATCTGTAATTTTATTTTTTAGACAGTTTTCAGCATAATTCTTAAAATTATCTTCTTTTATTTCATAATCTACTGAATAAAATTTTGAAGTTTTTATTTTGCCTGTATTGATATTTAGTTGCTCTTTGCATTTTTTTTGAATACTGATGCCTTTTGTATCTTTATATTCTTGTTTTATGTATGTTTGGATGGTGTTCATTATTTAGTTAAAAGTTTATAAAGTTATATGTTTTATTTCATAAAAAAAGTTTGCCGTATGTGGCAAACTTTCTAATATTCTTTTTTCATTTTAAAAGTTGGAAATTCAACTTGTATGCTGCTGCCGGCGGTTATAGAGCCGGCAATTCGACATTCATAATTTAATTGTTTTGCTTTTTGTAAAATATTATCGGCATATTTTTCATCTGCTATTATTAACATTCCGTTGCCCATGTTCCACCAGAGATAAGCATCTTCATTGCTAACATTTCCAAATTGCTGTATTTTAAGCATTTCTGTTAATGGTTCAAATAAGTTATTCAAATTTGCTCCTACATTATTTAATTTCAATGCTCTTCGTAAATTATCGAAAATACCTCCTCCTGTTATGTGAACAACTCCTGTTAATTTAGAACCTGATGCAATAATTTCATTAATCAAAGGTGAATATATTAATGATGGTGTAAGCATCTTCTCACCCCAAGTTATGTTTTCATCGTAGGCTTCATTATGCCAATCTTCTCCAAAGTTTTCTTTTAAAATTCTTCTAATTGAGGAAAAACCATTACTTCTGAAACCTCTACTTTTTAAAGAAAAAATTAGTTGCCCTTCTTTTATTTTACTTCCATCAATTGCATCTTTAAGGTTTTCGGGAAGTATGCCAATTGCTGTTGAGCTCCAATTAAAGTGCATTTTTTTACCATAACCTCCAATACGATTACCAAGTTCGGCAATTTCGCCTCCTGTAATTGTTATTCCGGCAAAATTGCAAGCATCTTTTAAGCCTTTCATTAATGCATCAATAATTTCTGCATCAAGATAATCGACATCAATAACATTTGAGAGATTTGTTGGTTCGAAACCCATTGCTGCAAGGTCATCGGCAACCATAGCAACCAAATCATAGCCCAAAGTATCGTATATTCCAGTTCGTTCTGCAAGTTCGGCTTTTGTGCCAATACCATCAGAACCAATGCCAATACGTTCTTTTCCGAAAATTAATAAGTTTGAAAATCCGCCCTTTGATTTTGAGGCTACGGCTCCTCTCTTTCCTTTTCTGTTTTGGAAAGTGTCAATTGCATAGTTGTAAGCAATTTTTGACGCTTTGTTTCCGAGGTTTATGTCAACCCCGCTCTTTTTTTGCATAAGTTATTTTAAAACTATGAATAAAGAAAGTACAAAGTTATGATTAATGTTTTTATTAATGCAATAATTTTAATATTATGGTGTTAAGTTTTTGTTAACACATATAATATTAGTGATAATCAAAGCATTACATCACAAACGTTAGTTTTATACAGGAATACTAAAATAAAATGTAGAGCCTTCATTAATTTTTGATTCTAACCAAATTTCGCCTCCTAATAATTCGACAATATTTTTGCAAATTGACAAGCCAAGTCCTGCACCTCTGTATAACTTTTCATTTTTTTCTTCAAGCTTTAGAAATCTATTAAATATTTTTTCTTGGTGTTCCTCTGTAATTCCTATTCCGGTATCTTTTACAAAGAAAATTAATTTGTCTTCTTTATCATTTAAATCACAGCTAACTTCAATTGAACCTTTTTCTGTAAATTTAAAAGAGTTATCTATTAAGTTTATTAAGACTTGTTGAAGTCTGTACTTATCAGTAAATACAGGAAATTTTATTTTTTCATTTTTAATTAT